>JAQXPH010000001.1 GCA_029100545.1 bacterium
GCTCCACCAATTAAAACAATTCCATGATGTCCAAAATCTTGTAACCATCTAAATAATGTTAACGCAAAGAAATGTCCTATATGAAGACTATCCGCTGTAGGATCAATTCCTAAGTAAAAAGTCATAGGTTCTCCATTAACTTTATAAACTCTTCATTACTCATCGATATAGTTTCTTCACTATTATATTTTCTAAAACTAATTAGATTATTATCTCTCTCATTGTCCCCAATAATAATAGTAATAGGATTTTTCATGACATTACTTTGTCTTACTTTTTTACCCATCGATTCTTTTGAATTATCATATTCTACTCTTACATTAACTGGAACTATATTTACTTGTACTGGACTTAACCATATTGGAAGAACTCCTTTAAATTGTTCAAGTAATAATACCAAGAATCTTTCGTATGACCCTAAAACAGCTCTATGTACCATAACTGGATGTTGTTTTTCACCGTTTTCATCAATATAATTTAGATCAAATCGTTTCGGCATTGCAAAATCTAATTGTACAGTTGGAATTTGAATTTCTCTACCTAGAGCATCTTTAAACATAAAATCTAATTTTGGACCATATAATGCTGCTTCTCCTTCGCATCTTTTAGCATCTAAATGTAATTCATCTGACACTTCTTGTACCATTTGTTCACATATATCCCAATCTGATTGTTCTCCAATGTATTTTTCGGGATGTTCGTAATCTCTTACTGATAAAGAAACCCAAACATCGTTCCATAGTCCCATTCTTGAATAAAAATCTCTAATAAGATTGCACATATTAATAACTTCTTGTTTAGTGTAAGTATATACTATTTTGATAATAATCTTCTATACTTATAATTCATCTATTATGATATGTTCAATTGTTTTTTTGCTACAAATCCATTCTTTAAATTCATTTGGTCTTACATCAACATTTTTTAATTCTTTTTTTAGATACCATTTATTATAGCAATCATCTTTATCTAGTGTTTTAAAGTTATCCATTTTATTTAAAACTTTATTATGAACCTTATATACATATAATAATTCATGAAATTTTTTTCCACTATACTCAAAAAAGTTCTCTACAACTTTAAATAATT
Organism: bacterium; assembly: GCA_029100545.1. Taxonomy (GTDB): domain Bacteria; phylum Bacillota_I; class Bacilli_A; order RF39; family UBA660; genus UBA6448. The sequence continues at coordinate 1,090 of JAQXPH010000001.1, forward strand.
TCATATCATTTTCATTTAATTTAACACCAGTTTCTTCTTCTATTTCTCTTATTAACGCTATCTTTGTATTTTCACAAAAAGCTACTCTGCCTCCAATTAAACAATAATAATCATCTTTAGCAGATTTTTGAAGCAAAACCTTATCTTTATTTTCAATTAGTGCTGCTACTCTAAAATTAAATTTACCATTTAATTCTTCATACTTAAATGTAATATCATTATCTTTTGCCATATTTTCTTACTGTCTCCTTCTCCATCATTTTATTATTTATAACATTCATGCAGTCTTGTAAATTTCCACATAAATTGTAGCTATTATCATTTATTAAATCAATTATCTTTATTCTATTTTCATACAATTCTTTAGTATCAAAAGAAGGTACATATCCTATATTATGTCCTTTTTTATCGACAAATGATGAACTTTGATTACTTATATGACTTGTTAAATTTTGATAAATAATAAAATTATTTCTCCATGTATCGCCTGGTGATAATTCACAATTCATTCTATTGCCAACATGTATAAAAAATACATTAACAATTGGAAAACTTCCTCTTGCTTCTAAAATTCCAATGTCATGTGGCATCATGCATTTTTTATATAACCATTCATTCTTTTTACAGTTCTCAAACAAAAATTTTAATTGTGGCATATTATTGTTTACTGACTCTAACCTTAAATTCAAAAATTTTGTTCCTTCATATGCATATAACATTCCGTCATTGTTACCAATTAAAGTCATATCGTTACTTATTAGATTATAACCATGTTGCATACATAGGTTAATTGCTAAACTTGTTTTTCCTGCTCCAGCTTCACCAATAAGCAATACTGCTTTTCCGTCTTTTTCAACACAAGCTGAATGACAAGAAATTTTTGAATTTTCTAAATTTTGTCTCTCTAAAAATTTTTGCCCCATGTACAATATATTGCTTTCACTTACAATGTTTATTGGACATTCAATCCTCATTATATTGGAATCAACCTGTATATCTATATTATCTGAATTTTTATATATTACTGTTGGATAATTTGCATCATATTGCATAATACTGTAATTGTAAAATTCCATTTTTTCTTTATTTTCTAAATAATAATTAATTAGTGGTAACTCACTTATATAATTTACTTTTATTTCATTATTACCAATACTGAACTGTTCCATATTAATAGATCTCCACATCATTTAAAATATTATTAATTTTATCTTCTCTTATTTCTTCATTAATTATTTTACGACATTCATTTTCCTTACTTAAATCATTTAGGGAAAGGTAATAAAGTAATGGATTAAATAATTCATCATGAGATCTACTTAAAATATATAAATCACATTTTACATCCAATTCTTTTTTGATTCTAATCATCGCTTTTCTTCCTAAATAATTCATAATTCTTCCCGTATGGTATCTTTCATTTTTACCAAAAGGTGATTCTACACTATGATTTCTAAAAGAAGAAATAAGTCCACTAAAGTCATTTCCTCTACCAACCACTCCTTCTTCTCCACATTCTACGCAAGATCCTTTAACAAGTGTATAAAGATCTCTAGTACCATCATTTTTTCTATTTACATTAATTACATAATTATAATTATTAGGATTATCTATTTTTTGAGCAACTTCATTTAATTTTTTTTCATATTTTTTTATAATTTTTTCATACTCTTCATAAGTATTATATAAATCTTTAAAAACAGGAATACAAATTGTAGCAGTTACATCTTTTCCTATTCTACTTACCATCACTTTTATATCTTGCCCTATATCTTTGTTTATTGGTTCCGGATATCCGTATTTATTAGTTTTCCAAAAAGAATGTTCTAAATTAAAACATAATTTTTCACAAAAAGTCATATCATTATGTAATACACATAATGCTGTGTCAGCCGCAAGTATTGAATTAGCATCTGGAACATCATCAATATTTCTAGGTGTATACCAGTAATCTCTTTTTGAATAATTGTTACAATTAATGTTTATATCTAAATCTTCATCGGGATTAATTCTTGGCATGACAGATTTTAAATATCTTTTTATAACAGGAACAAATAATTTATTCAAGTCAATTGCTACTCCATTCATTTCCGTTGAAATTCTTCCGTTTAATACAACTTTAATTTTGTGTTTTCTTACTATCTTACCATTTTCTAATAAAAATAATCCTCCTCCTATATAGAGTTTATCTAAGTTATGATGAAGAATACAATTATATTTATCATATGTATATTTAGAGTATATTCTGGAACATTCCATCGCTAACTTATCAGCCAAATTATCTGGATGACCTATACCCTTTCTTTCTACTATTTCTAATTCATTATCTTCCGGATTTAAATAGTTATTATTTACTTTTAATTCCATTCTTTTTCCACCTCACTTGCTAAATTTATTATTTCATTTTCCCACATATTATCATTATCATATTTATCCCAAAAACTTACGCTTCTAAGCAAAAAATATTCTTCAAAAGTATTCATAAAATTTTCATCTAAATTTGGTATTCTTTTTATGTACTCAGTAAGAAAATATATCCACTTTTTTTTAATTTTTTCGTAACAATCATGATTCAAATTATATTTGTTTAACAATTTTTCATAATCTTCTTCAAAATATTCTCGATATTTAAATTTTCCATCTTTATGAAGTTTAATATTATAATTTAACTTTTTTTCTAAATCTAATGGTGGGCATTGTTTATATACTTCACATAAGCCATAAACTACACTTCTAAATATTTTTTTTATTTTTTTATAACTGTCTGAATGAACTTTTGTTCCATAATCAATTTGACATATATTTAAACCATTTGTTATTGCTATAATAACCATAAAAATATCTATTCCATAGTCCAAAATATTTTTGGTAAAATTTTTTTGTAAAATTAAATTAATATATTTACGGTTAAAGGCGTAGTCTCCTCCTATTGGTTGTCTTATAAAAAGACCGTACAAGTTATATAATATCGGAACAATAAAATGGTTAGTAGTATTTCCTTCATAGACAGGCCTATAATAATTTGGAATAACAAAATCGCAGTTATTTTCAAGCGCAAAAATCATTTTATCTAGCCAGGAAGTTTCAAAACTTTTTAAGTCAGCATCTATTGTAATTGCATAATCAACATTGTTTTCTTTGCAATACTTAAGAAAATTTAAAATGTTATTTCCTTTCCCCTTTTTTAAGGATATTATACTTATTTTTTTTATGCGTGTATTAAATTGTTCAAAAATTTTATTTGTGTTATCAATGCTGTTATTATCACAATTAATAATAACGCAATCATATTTATTCTTATATTTTTTTAATGCATTGTCAGCTGCTGATGTTATATATGCAATATTATCTGCTTCATTATATGTCGGAATGCATAAAGCAATTTTTTTCATACAACCTCTCCGTTAAGATTTATATTAGTCTATTTTCATATCTCTGTCAATTTATTTTTATAAAAAACTAAGATATCTCTATCTTAGTTTTTTATAACTTATTAGTTATTTTTTGCTTTGATTGCAGCTTGTGCAGCAGCAAGTCTTGCAATAGGTACTCTATAAGGAGAACATGAAACATAATCAAGTCCTACATTATGACAGAATTCTACACTTGCAGGATCTCCACCATGTTCACCACAAATACCTAAATGAATATTTGGATTTGCTTCTCTTCCTAAACTTGCAGCCATTTTAACAAGTTTTCCTACACCATTTTGATCAAGTTTTGCAAATGGATCATTTTCATATATTTTCTTATCATAGTAAGCAGATAAGAATTTACCAGCATCATCTCTTGAAAAACCAAATGTCATTTGAGTTAAGTCATTTGTTCCAAATGAGAAGAAATCTGCTTCTTTTGCTATTTCATCAGCAGTAAGTGCAGCTCTTGGAATTTCTATCATTGTTCCAACATGATAATTCATTTCAATATTTTCATTTTTAATTATTTCATCTGCAGTTTCACAAACAACATTTTTAACATATTTTAATTCTTTAACTTCTCCAACAAGTGGAATCATTATTTCAGGAACAATTTTGATATTTTTTCTTTTTGATACAGCGATAGCTGCTTTTATAACTGCTCTTGTTTGCATTTTAGCAATTTCTGGGAATGTAACAGCTAAACGGCAACCTCTATGACCCATCATTGGATTAAATTCATGAAGTGAAGCAATTATTGCTTTTATTTGTTCAACAGTTTTTCCTTGAGTATCCGCTAAAAGTTTAATATCTGCTTCTTCTGTTGGAACAAATTCATGAAGTGGAGGATCAAGATATCTAATTGTTACACTATAACCTTCCATTGCTTCATAAAGTTCTTCAAAGTCTTTTTGTTGCATTGGTTCAATTTTTGCAAGTGCTGCTTCTCTTTCTTCAACTGTATCAGAACAAATCATTTCTCTAATTGCGGCAATTCTATCTTTTTCGAAGAACATATGCTCTGTTCTACATAAGCCTATTCCTTCAGCACCAAGTTCACGAGCTTTTTTAGCATCTTTTGGTGTATCAGCATTAGTTCTAACGTTAAGTTTACGATATTTATCAGCCCAAGCCATTATACGACCAAATTCACCTGTTATTGAAGCATCAACTTTTGGTATAATTCCTTGATAAATTTTACCAGTTGAACCATCTATTGAAATTTCACTACCTTCAGTAAACTCTATTCCACCTAAAGTAAAGCGTTTATTTTCTTCATCCATAACGATATCTTGACAACCAGATACACAACAAGTACCCATGCCACGAGCAACAACTGCTGCATGAGATGTCATACCACCACGAACTGTAAGAATACCTTCACTTGCCTTCATTCCTTCAATATCTTCAGGAGAAGTTTCAAGTCTTACAAGCACAACTTTTTCACCATTTTCATGGGCTTTTTTAGCATCTTCTGCTGTAAATACTACTTTTCCGGCAGCAGCACCTGGAGATGCAGCAAGACCTTTACCTATTTCAGTAGCACCTTTTAAAGAATTAATATCAAATGTTGGATGTAAAAGTGTATCTAAATTTCTAGGATCAATCATAAGTACTGCTTCTTTATCAGTAATTTTTCCTTCATCTACTAAATCACAAGCTATTTTTAAAGCAGCTTTTGCAGTTCTTTTACCATTTCTTGTTTGAAGCATATATAAATGTTCATCTTCAATAGTAAATTCCATATCTTGCATATCATGATAATGCTCTTCTAAAGTTGCACAAATTTTAACAAATTCATCATAAACTTTAGGCATTACTTCTTTTAATTTTTCAATAGGTTCTGGAGTTCTTACACCTGCAACAACATCTTCACCTTGAGCATTAAGTAAAAATTCACCCATTAAATGTTTTTCCCCAGTAGCAGGGTCTCTTGTAAATGCAACACCTGTACCAGAAGTCTGTCCCATATTACCAAATGCCATCATTTGAACATTTACTGCAGTTCCCCAAGAATAAGGAATATCATTATCTCTACGGTAAACATTAGCTCTTGGATTATCCCATGATCTAAATACCGCTTTAATAGCACCCATTAATTGATCAACTGGATTATCTGGAAAAGGCTCTCCAACCTTATTTTTATATTCATCTTTAAATTCATAAGCAAGTTCTTTTAAATCTTCAGCAGTAAGTTCTACATCTAATTTAACACCTTTTTTATCTTTCATATTGTCAATTAAAGTTTCAAAATATTTTTTGCCAACTTCCATAACAACATCAGAATACATTTGAATAAATCTACGATAACAATCCCATGCCCATCTTGGATTATTAGATTTTTTAGAAAGTGTTTCAACAACTTCTTCATTTAAACCTAAATTTAAAATTGTATCCATCATACCAGGCATTGATGCTCTTGCACCACTTCTTACTGATACAAGTAATGGATTTTCTTTATCACCAAATTTTTTACCAGTAATTTCTTCCATTTTAGCAATATTTTCAAATATTTCTTTTTGAATATCATCACTAATTTTTTTACCATCTTCATAATATCTTGTACAAGCTTCAGTTGTAATAGTAAATCCTTGAGGTACAGGTAAACCTAGTTTAGTCATTTCAGCAAGATTTGCACCTTTACCACCAAGTAAATTTCTCATATCTTTGTTTCCTTCTGAAAACAAATAAACATATTTCATATTATCCCTCCAACATGAAATATTATAACAATTTTTCTTTGATATTAACATAAAAAAATGCTTTTTATGTAAAGCATTTAACATTATTTTTTTAAACTTAATATGTTTTCTTTTTCTTTATTCATATTATATAAAATATACACTCTATCATTATTATTTAAAACATAATTTGGTCCAACTAAATTATTATTGACATATGCTCCAAAAACAATATTTGTAAGATTACTATCTATTTTAAGAGCAAAATCTATAATCGTAGAACCTTTTGCAAGTTCATAAACTATTCCATTTGAATCATATACATATATAACATCTGAAAATAATTCTTTTTCTACTAAATTAACAAATTCTATATTACTATCACATTTACTATCTAATTGTTCTATTACTTTAAAAAACTGATATTTACTTTTTAATTCATCTAACATAATATCTTTAGCTTTTTCTTTATTATTAACCCAATAACTAGTTAATCCATATGAATTTAATCGATCCATTTTATCAGTTCTAATTTGCACTTGAACTAAATTATTTTTAAAACCAAAAACTGTTGTATGAAGACTTTGATACATATTTGTTTTAGGACTAGCTATATAATCCTTAAATTTAAAATTAATTGGATGGTATATACTATGAACTAAACCAAGGGTTTTATAACAATCATCAATTTCTTTAGTAACTATTTTTAATGCAATTAAATCATGCATTTCATAAATTGTATAACCTTTTTGCATTTTTTTATAAATACCATAAATATTTTTAGTTCTAATTTTCATAGTATTTGGAACATTTTTATCATTTAAAAAATTATGTATTTTTAATTGCATTTCAAAAATATTTTCTTGTATTTGTTCTTCAAAATAAAACTTTTTTTCTAATATTTCATGATATTTATCAGGATTTAAAAACTTAAATGATAAATCTTCAAGTTCTGTTTTAATATGATAGGCTCCAATATAACTAGCAAGTGGTACAAATATATTCATTGTTTCTTTAGCAACTTTTAATTGTTTTTCATTATTTTTAAAGTCTAAAGTTCGCATATTATGTAATCGATCAGCAAGTTTAATTATAATTATTCTAGGATCACTTGTTATACTTGTAATAATTTTTCTGGTATTTGCACAATTAATTTCTTCTTGAGAATTAAAACTAACTAAAGTAAATTTTGTAACACCATCTACTAAATTAGCGATATCTTCATTAAATAAAGATATTAATTCTTCTTTTGTTGTTTTAGTGTCCTCCAAGGTATCATGTAAAAGTCCAGCACAAATAGTATTACTATCTGCATGCATTCTAGCAAGAATACAAGCAACCATAAGTGGATGAATAATATAGTCTTCTCCGCTTTGTCTTTTTTGACCTTGATGAGCATTTTTTGCATATTGAAATGCATTTTTTATTTTTTCTTTTTCTACATCATCATACTCATTAACAAGTTCAATTAACATTTCAAAATTAGGCCTATTCATACTACCCCCATAAATTAATAATAAGATATCACTTATATTTTTTAAAGTCAATTATTTATTAACAATCTATTTTTTCAAAATTATAATTAAAAATAATATTATTGTTAACTAAATGATTTTGATCTAAATTATTTACATAAAAACTTGTTATTATTTCATATATATTTTTAGTATTAGCTTTAACTTTTATTTTTTCTAAAACTATTTTATCATTTTCTTTAAATGAAGGTATTTCTTTTTCTTCTTTAAATGCTACATCATTATAAATCATTTTAAAAGTAAGCTCTTTATTATTTTCATCAACTCCGTCTGTTTTAGAATAATTACTATTACCAATTAAATAAATGTTTAAGCAAATTTCATCATCAGTAGGACTATCATAATTTATAAAAGCTTTACTTTTTAAAACTAATTTATCTTTATTTATATCAATATTTGCATTAATAATGTTATTATTATAATTAACATATAAAAATGAATTTTGTTTTTCATCTATAGTATCAATTCTTTGAACTTTTTTATAACAAAAAAACGCTCCAATTAAAAATATAATTAATGTAATAATTGAAATTATTTGTTCTTTCATATTTTTACCTTTTGACATACTTTGCAATAATATGTACTTCTTCCATTAATTTTTGTTTTTATTATATTACTATTACAAATACTACATTTATTTTTTGTATGAACCATTAAAAAGTTTTGATAACTACCTTTTTGATGGTATGCTGAAGTAAAACTTTTTATAGTTGTTCCTTTATATTTAATTGCTTCATTTAATATTTTTTTACTAGATTTTAAAATACTTTCAAGTTCTTCTTTAGTTATTTCTTTTCCTTTTTTAAAAGGACTTATTTTACTATCAAAAAGAATTTCATCAGCATATATATTTCCTATTCCAGAAATTATACTTTGATCAAGTAATATTGTTTTAATCATATTACTTGATTTATGAATTATATTATATATTTCATTTATATCATTTACATTATTAGCATCTGGGCCTAAATTATTAAAATAACTTTCAAGTTCATCTTTATTAATTAGTTTCATTCTACCAAATTTTCTTGTATCATCATATCTTAAAGTAAAATCAAAAAAATAAAATATTACATGTTCATGTTTAGTAATAATATCATCTTTATCTTTTATATTAAATTTTCCTTCCATTCTTAAATGAGATATTAAATAATTATTATTTGTTTCAAATATTAAATACTTTCCTTTTCTTTTAATATCAATAAAATAATTATTAATTAAATTATCTTTAAAATAATTTAAGTCATTTTCAATCATTTTAGGATATAAAATATCTATATCAATTATTTTTTTATTTAATATATTTTTCTTTAAATAATTTCTAACTGTTTCAACTTCTGGTAATTCTGGCATAAATCCTCCTATTTAATATCATACCAATTTATTCCTGTATCTGTACTTACTTTAAGTGGTACTTTAAGTTTTACTATATTTTCCATTTCATATTTTACAATATTTATTATTTTTTCTAATTCTTCTTTTTTTACATCAAAAATTAATTCATCATGAATTTGTAAAACTAATTTACTTTGAATACCCTCTTTAATAAAAATATCATTTATTTTTATCATAGCCATTTTTATTATATCTGCAGCTGTACCTTGAATTGGACTATTAATTGCCATTCTTTCACCAGATTTTCTTACCATAAAATTAGCATCATTTATTTCACTTATATATCTTTTTCTTCCATATTTTGTTTCTATAAAGCCATTTTCTTTAGCAAAATTAATTTGATTATCCATATATGTTTTAACTTCTGGATAAAGTTCATAATATTTTTTAATAAATTTATCAGCATCATTTTTAGATATATGTAGATTTTCTCCAAGACCAAAACCACTTATACCATAAACAATACCAAATATTACACTTTTGGCTGCACTTCTTTCTTCTTTGGAAACATCTTTAATATCTTTATTATGAATATCACTTGCAACTTTAGCATGAATATCTTCACCATTATTAAATGTTTCAATCATAGTTTGAGAGTTTGCTATATCCGCTAAGATTCTAAGTTCAATTTGAGAATAATCTAAACTTAAAAATAAATCATTACTTGGTAAAAATGCTTTACGAATATTTTTTCCTTCTTCATCTTTTACTGGGATATTTTGTAAGTTTGGATGAACTGATGAAAGTCTACCTGTTCTTGCTACAGTTTGTTTAAAAATACTATGTATTTTATCATCATTTTGAATATAGTCTTTAAGACCATCAATATATGTTGAATTTAATTTAGCAAGTCCTCGATATTCTAAAATTAAATTAATAATTGGATGAACATTAATTAGTTTTTCTAAAGTATTTACATCAGTTTTATAACTTGTTTTATTTTTTTTACCTTTTGCAAGTTGCATTTTTTCAAACAAAATATAACTTAATTGTTTAGGTGATGATATATTAAACTCTTCCCCTGCATAATCATATATTTTATTTGTTATTTCCTTAAGTTTATATTCAATATCTTCTTTTTGAATATTTAAAACATTTTTATCAACTTTAATACCTTCTTTTTCCATACTTGATAAAACTTTTGCAAGAGGTTTTTCAATATTTTCATATATTTCATATTGATTAATTTTTCTTAAATCTTCTTTAATAGTATTAATTTTATCATACATAAATTTAACTTTTAAAAGTTCATTTTGAATATATTCATCAGTTTCATATAATTTAATTAAGTTATTATAACTTAAAATTTCATAACCATATTTTATACTTAATACAGATATATCATCTTTTATATTTGTTCCATTTAAATATGATATTAATGAAAAATCCTCAAAAACAAAATTAGTATTTAATAAATAACTATCTTTTTTATAATCATATGTAATAACATTTTTATTATTTAAATTTAAATATTTTAAATTTTCTTTTGAAAAATAATAATAAAATTTACCATCATAAATTACAGCACTTAAAATATTAGCCATAGTATAATTTTCATTATCTATTTCAATATATAAAGCAATAGTATTATCTGTTATAACATTAATATTTTCATCTACTTTTATGTAATTTAGTTTTTCTTTAGGTATTTCTTTATTTAAACTACTTAAAAGTGAATTAAATTCAAGTTCACTAAATATTTCATATAATAAATCATTATTAGGTCCAGCATATTTTAAATCATTTAAATTAATATTTAAAGGAACATCTTGATATATTGTGGCGATTTTTTTAGACATAAAAGCATCTTCTTTATAAGTAACTAATTTATCATGAGTACTTCCATTAATTTTATCAATATTATCATATAAATTTTCTATTGTTTTATATTCTCTTAAAAGTTTTAAAGCACCTTTTTCACCAATACCTTTTACTCCTGGGATATTATCTGAACTATCACCCATTAAGGCTTTTAAATCAATAATATTTATTGGATCTATGCCAAATTCTTCTTTAAAAGTTTTTTCATTATAACGAATAAAACCTGATTGTTTTAAAAGTTTTACATCAGTTTCATAATTAATTAATTGAAGTAAATCTTTATCTGAGGAAATAATTGTTGCATCATAATCTTCATCTTCAAGAATCATTTTAGTAAGTGTTCCAATAATATCATCAGCCTCATATGGTTCAAGTTCTAAATATTTTATTCCCATAGCATTTAATATTTTTCTTGCATAAGGCATTTGAAGTTTTAATTCATCTGGAGTATTTTGTCTTCCTTCCTTATAAAAACTAAATTCTTTTTTACGAAAGTTTTTACCAATATCAAATGCAACTGCAATATACTCAGGGTTTTCTTCTTTAATTATTTTATTAATCATTGTAACGAAACTAAATAATGCATTAGTAGGTAATCCTTTACTATTTTTCATATTAGCACCACTATAAAAAGTGGCATAATAACTTCGAAACATTAAATTATTACCATCTATTAAAATAATTTTTTTCATTATTTCCTCCCTATATTTTTTATTTCACTAACATTTTTTTTACTAATTACATCAAGTTTAACAATTGAATCACATAATTTATAATAATAAAATTTTCTTAAAGGTATTATATCTGGGTTATATTCTTTAGGTTTACAAGCAAGATTTATACATTTTATATATTCATCCTTTTCGTTTTCTTCAATATATACAGGAGGAATACCCGCTATTTTAAAATATAAATTAGTAAGTATTCTAATACTTCTTCCATTACCATCAGCAAAAGGATGAATTAAAATTAATTTACATTTAAAATCTAACATTTCATTAATAAATTCAAGTTTTTTTATTGGATCATTTTCTTTTTCAATTTCAATTGCTTTTAAAGTTAAACTATTTGAATAAGCAAGTAGTGACACTAAATCCTTTATTACATTTTCTGGTGCTGATATTTCATTTTGAAAACCATTAAAATAAGCTGGCGAAACACGTAAAGTTCCACCAAATTCAGGATGTGGAGTCTTAGAATATAATCTTTTATGGATGGTTAGTAATGTCATAATATTTACATTTGTATAATTATCTAAATTAGCAACAAAATCATATGCTTCACCAAGGCCTTTTTTTTCTTCTAAATTATGAATATTTTCAATTGCATTTTCATTATAAATATATCTACTTCTAAAAGCATCATAAATATCATCCATTTTAGGTTTATCACAATATATAAAATAACTAGTAATAATTGTTTCAAGCATATAATCATCATATACAAAAGATGAATCTTTATCTTTTAAAGACTTTATATTCATAAATAATCTATAAATATAATATTTTGCTTCATCACTATCTATATCCATCTTATTTAATAAATTTATTATTAAATTAATTCTATCTTCCATAATGCACCTAATTATTAATATTTTCTATTATTTCACTTTCATATAGTTTTTTTATTATTCTTCTTTTACCTTTACTAGTTGTATTAGAAAACAAGGCTATATCAACTACTTCCCAAATAGGAACCCAGCCTGAAATTAATAATATTTCTTTCCAAATACTTTCATTATTAACTATTCTCGATAAAAATAAAAATATAATTCCAAGTATTAGTAAATAAAACTCTTTAATTTGATTTATTTTATGTCCTTTTAAACTTTTATTATATTCTTGGGTTAAACCCTCTTTTAAAAATTTAGTACAATCTTTATCAATATTTTTACATTTTATATTTATAATTATTTTTATTTTTTCATCTTTATTTATAGGTAAAGACTCTTTAACTATATAGTCAATTAAACCATTTGCTATTTTATCCTCATTATATTTTTCAACTAAATCATATTTATCATGTATATCTATTTCAATTATTTTTTCCATAACTTATTCCTTTCAATATTATTATAACATGACAAATTATTTTTTTATAAATTATTTATTATACAAGTTCTTTTTTATTATAATGAATAAAAGTAAAAAATAATAATATCATTGTAATAAAAAGTGATAATGCAACTAATAATGGGTTGATAGCTACATTTGTAATTACATTTCTTATATCTGCTAAAGAAAAAATTGATAAATATTTAAGAAATTTAGTGCTATTAGAAAGTTCTGATAAAACATTAAAAAAATAACTTACAAATACTATTCCTAAACTTATTCCAAATGTTTTCTTTGTTTTATGTGTAAATGTTGATAAAAACAAACATAATGCAAATGTAACTATTGAAGAAAATATTGGGGTTATACTTAATAAAATATATAATTTAGTATCAAAATTTCCACTTAAACTTAATCCAATAAAATTAAATATTCCCACAATTAAAACCATTAATATAATATATAATAGTCCACATAGTATTTTATTTAATAAAATATTATTTCTAGTTACTGGAACACTATTTAAATATTCAATTGTTTTATCACTTTCTTCTTTTAACAAAATATTTGAACCTAATAAGGCGCTATATATACCAGTTATTAATAATAAAAAGACAAATCCTTCAGTTTTTAGCCAACCAAAAACTGAATTAATACTTGAAATATCCATATTAAATGCTTTTAAAATTTCTTTTGGAAACATTTTCATCATTTCATCAATCAATTCAAAATTTTGACTATTTATAATAGATGGGTATATTAAAAAAACTATTAAAAATAAACCTATTAAAATAGATGTCCAAATTATAAAATTTTTTAAGTTAATTTTCATTTCTCTTTTAAACATATTTTTCTCCTATTTATAATAATGTAAAAACATTTCTTCAAGTGTAAATTCTTCGATTAAAATTTTATCTATGTTATATTTAGAAATTTTCTTTATTAATTCATCAGATGTTAAATTATTTCTAAATTTAATAGTATTTTTGTTTTCAGATATAATATTTACGTTCAAATCTTTTTTTATTTTTTCTAATTGTTCAGATGTTAATGTTACAAAAGTTAAATTTTTTTTAGTTAAATCTTCCATAGACTCAACTTTTATAAGTTTTCCGTCTTTTATTATACCTACTCTATCACATATCTTAGATACTTCACTTAAAATATGAGTTGAATAAAATATTGTCTTTCCTTTAGCCTTTTCTTCTTTTAATAAATCATAAAATACATTTTGCATAATTGGATCAAGTCCACTTGTTGGTTCATCTAAAATTAATATTTTAGGATCATGAACAAATGCTAAAATAATACCTAGTTTTTTTAAATTACCTAAAGATAAATCTTCTATTTTTTTAGTTTCATCTAGTTTAAATCTTGTAACTAATTCAATTCTTTTTTTATGAATATCTTTTTTATAAAAACTTTCATGATAATCTAACATTTCTTTTACTGTTAAATCATTATATAAATAAATTTCACTTGGTAAATAGCCTATTTTTTCTTTTATTTTTATATCATCTTTAACAAATTCTTTACCTTCTATAAAAACTTTTCCACTAGTTTTATTTATTAAATTCATAATTGAGCGAATTGTTGTAGATTTTCCGGCCCCATTTGGGCCAATAAAGCCAAATATTTCACCCTCATATAATTTTAAAGATAGGTCTTCAACACCCTTTATTTTACCATAATATTTTGTTAAATTTTGTATTTCAATAATACATTTTTCCATTATATCTCCTTTATTTTTTCCATCTTTTTAAAGTTGGAAATAACTTCATACAATACTTTTTCATTTCCTCATTAGTCATTCCTGCTTGAAAGCCATATTTTGAACACATTTCTATATACTCTTGCATTGTAACCTTATCAATAAATTCTCCATTTATATAACAATATTTACAATAATCATAGTTTATACTTCCATCTTTATTTGTACCTAATTGTTCATTTGAAGGTATTGGCATACCACAACTTTGACATATTTTATTTTTCATTTATTCTCCTTTTTTTATAGTTCGTTTTCATCGACTATGCACATTGTAATTTGTTATTTAGTTTTTATGTAATATAGTTTTTCTCCTGATGATAATTTTTTGATATATTGCGCTCCAAATTTTTCATAATAATTTTCCAAATCAGTTTTCAAATATAGTTTTTCAAATCCTCTATTAAATGCTTCCTTTATTATTGCATCATTAAGCATTTTAGAATACCCTCTTCCTCTATACTTTTCTTTTACATACATTGTTGCATACCAAGACGATAAATCTTTTTCCTCATCACAATCATTTGGAAAAATAGATATAAAACCAATTAACTCATTGTTATCAATTAAAACTAATTTACAAAAATTTTTATCTAGCATTAATTTTTTTATTTTATTAATTTTATTACCAATTCTAATTATTCTATTTTCTTTTTTGTTATCAGCCCATTCATCATACTCCAACTCAGCAACTTCCTCTAAAAAATTAATTTTATCTTTCAAATTTAATAATTCCATAATGACCTCTCATTTTCAAACTTGCTAATATAAATCAAGTACTTTTTATAAAGTTTTGTAACTTTTTTAATTTTCAATTTTAAGCATGCTAACGCAGACCTATTGCTAGGTCTTTTTTTGACATTTTAACTTTTAAGACCTACCAAGTACCTAATTCAATATATTTCTTCTTTAGTATACCATAATATTGTCTTAAAAACTTATTTAATCCTGCTATTTTTGCTGATTTCTTACATTTGCCTTCTGTTTCCTTTTTTACTATATAATCGTAAACTTCACAATCAACTCTACAAAATGATTTTATAGATTGCATAACTTCAAATCCTGTTTTCCTTAAATACTTATTACCTCGTTTAGAAATATGCCTATTTGTTGCTTCATACTTTCCAGATTGATTTGGGGGAGAATCGATTCCTGCATAAGCAATTAAACTTCCTGCATTCTTAAATCTTCTTATATCTCCAATTTCTGCAATCAACAATGGTGCTAATCTGTCTCCAATACCTTTCATATTTCTTACTTCTTTATATTCATCCATGCTCTTGGCAATTTCATTCATCTTTGCTATAATTTCATTAGTTGTTTCAATCAAATTGATTAAAGCAACCACACGCTTATTTAATATAAGTTGTGTGCTTGAATTTGATGGACAAGAAGGAACTGATTTTTTAGCTAGTTCGTAAACATTTATAGTTAAATTTCTACCAGCTCTTTGTTGTCCTATTTTTTGTGCAATCTTTTCAACATCATTTAAAAATGTTTCTAACTTCTTTTTTCTAATAATTTTTGGATCACTAAACTTTTCAAATATCTTTAATCCTACTACGAAATTACATTCTTCTAATAACTGATAGTATCCTGGAAATAACATATCTGTTAAATCAGAGAAATCCACTTTTTGTTGTACTTTCATAGAGTTTAATGAAAAATATTGTCTTGATAAAAATCTTAATTCTTTATATTTTTCCTCTTCAATAAAATTTACTTTTAATTTATACCAATTATCACAAGCATATTCTGCTAACTTTAATGAATCTTTTTTATCTGTTTTTGCTTTTCTTAAACTTCTGTCTAAATACTTTTTAATTTTTAAAGCATTTTCTGCGATTACACAATATTCCTTATCTAACAAATAAGTTAATATTGGTAAGTGATAGGTACCTGTTTGTTCAAGAACTATTTTTAAATCTTCTTTAGAAAACTTTTGTAATTTTTTATCTAACTTTTCTAAATCTTCAACATCATGATTAATATCAAAAGGCATTTCTATTACTTCTCCTTCAATACTTAATATTGCTACTGTACTTTTTCCTTTTGATACATCAATACCAACTCCATACTTCATCTTATAATCCTTCCTATTCTTTAAATTATGATTGGTTCTAACACTTCTACAATCTCTCAGTTTGGTTCTTTACACGAGTATTCTTTCATCCTCAACTTGCTTAATCGAATATTGAATGTAGAGGTTAGTTAACACTTTGTAGGACGAGTACTTTAACTCCAATTACTATACGTTAACCAATCCTACTACAATCATAATAAAAAGAAGTGTAATTTTCAATCTAACTATTAGATCTACTTCTTACACTTTTATAGTACCAAATTACTATTTTTCTTCCAGTTTCTATTATATCATTTTTTTTGAATCAAGAACAGTCTAATTTAACTTTTAATTATTTAATTATTTCAACCCTTTTGTTGGAAGTCAATTTTTTGTAATCACTGGTATTTATGTCAAATAATTTTGCACCTATTTTCTTACTTTTTTTCTTAACATTTTTTGTTACTACAGTTTCAGTACTTGGAATAGTAACAGGTGAATTATTAAAATACAATACTCCGTCATATATCAAATCATAGTTAGTATTAACATCAATCTTGGTAATTTGTTTTATAGAATTTAAAGGGTTCTCAATAAACTTAAATGTGTTCCTGTATTCACCAGAAGATTCGTTCTGGTGAATACGGCAACATTTTGAATCATCATTTTCCTTGATATCATTGATATTCCCAATACCTACATTTATGTTCTCGTATAGACCAGAACGAATCCTGGCTTTGTTGTGATGGGACAAAAAATTGGAAAAGAAAAATTATTTCAATATATTCGTAAATTTGGATTTGGAGAAAAAACAGGTGTTGATTTAAATGGTGAAGCAACAGGAATTTTATTTCCATTAAATAAAGTTGGGCCTGTGGAACTTGCAACAACTTCTTTTGGGCAAGGAGTTAGTGTTACGCCAATTCAACAAATTACTGCTGTTAGTGCTGCCATTAATGGTGGTAAATTATTAACACCCTACATTGTTAAAAGTTTAAATGAACCTGAAACCAATACTACTGTAAAAGAAAATACACCTAAAATAAAAAGAAAAGTGATTAGTGAAGAAACAAGTAAAAAAGTAAGAAGTACATTGGAAAGTGTTGTTACAAACGGAACAGGTAGACCTGCCTATATTGAAGGATACCGTGTTGGTGGAAAAACAGGAACTACACAAAAAGTAAAAGATGGGCGTTATATGATTGG
>JAQXPH010000002.1 GCA_029100545.1 bacterium
GATAAAGAACTTATATTATTTTTAGTAGAAACAGGTTCTCACGGCGAAGTTTTAGATAAGTAAAGATATTATTTACTTATTTTTTTATATAAGATTAAATAATATTAGTTTTTGAAAACATAAAACATGTTGATGAATATGGAAATGAATATTGGTATGCAAGGGAATTACAAAAGGTTTTGGAATACAAAGATTGGAGAAATTTCCATAAGGTAATAGATAAAGCAATAATATCAGCAAATAATAGCATTTCCAATAGAGAAGATTGGGTTGTTGAAATCGACAAGCCAATAAAAACTGGTAAAGGAAAAGAAGAAATTATTAAAGATTATAAATTATCAAGATATATATGTTATTTAATAGTTCAAAATGCCAATCCAAGTAAAGAAGTTGTTGCCTTAGGTCAAACATATTTTGCTATTCAAACAAGAAAACAAGAAATATCAGAACAAGAATATGAGTTGTTATCAGCAGATGAAAAAAGATTCTATCAAAGAAATTTAATAAGACAAGGAAATTATACCTTACAAAAAGTTGCTTCATCAGCTGGAGTTAAAAATATGGCTGAATTTCATAATGCTGGTTATCGAGGTTTATATAATGGTGAAACAGCTGATGATATTTTTAAAAGAAAAAAACTACGTTATAGAGAAGATATTTTAGATAATATGACAGAAGATGAATTAGTAGCAAATTTATTTAGAATAAATCAAACTAAACAAAAACTTTTAAGAGATAATACCCAAGGTGAAAAAGAAGCCAAAGATGTGCATTACGAAGTAGGTAGGAAAGTAAGATGTGCAATTGCTGATATTGGTGGTATGATGCCTGAAGAAATGCCAACACCTAAAAAGAGTTTGAAAGAAATTGAAAGAGAAAAGAAACAATTAGAAACTAAGGAACAAAAGAAGTTTGAAGGAATAAAATAATATTTAAAAGAGGTGATTAGTAATGCAAAAATATAAAGCTGCTGGATATTTAGATTATCTAAAGAAGATAAAACAAAAACGAATTATTAAACTGATAAGTTAATTTAAAAATCAAATTTATTACTAATGCAGTTATTATATTAGAGAAAAGAGTTGCTTAAATATTCTATAAATAAAAAGAAATTGGAACAAATGGTAAAAGATGAATTAATTAAAAAAATTAATATAAAAATAGATCTTAAAAAATGATATAATATAAAAGGAAGTGATAGCATGAATGAAGAAAAAAGTTTTCCTAAGCCTTCGATTAACTGGTATATATAGACTTATAGAAAACTTCCTATGAACGTTTATAAATAAAGAGTTTAATTCAGATTTCTTTTTACATTTTATAAGTAAAAAAGGATTAAATCTTAAAGAAAATAGAGATAATTACGACTTAAGGAAAACTATAATAAAAAAAGAAAGAGTGAGTGTTAAATGAATAATAAAAGAATAAAGTTAATTTTTTTTGTACTAATAACTGTGATTGCTGTTGGAATACTTGTATTTTGTTTATATTTAAAGTATCAAAATAATAGTGATATTCCAAATGATTACATTGCAATATTTCATGGTGGTGTAGGTGAGCAAACATATGAAACTTATATATATAAAATAGATAACGGACATGCAAATTGGGGATTTAAATATATAAATGTAACGAGCACAACTGAATCGTGGGGGAGTTCTAACTGGAAACATAAAATTAATGATAAAGGGGAATTTGATTGGACAGATGGTGCATTTATAGTTGCGAAAAAACACGGAGCATATTCATACGTTACACTACCAAATGATGACAAAACATACACTATTGAAGAATTTCAAAGTATGTTTATAATGAATTAATAAAAAGGAAGTGAAAAATATGGATATGTATCAAAAAAGAAAAATTAGAGCAGAAAAGAAAAATGATGATAGTCAAAAAAGTTTTTCAAAAGTCTCCATTTCATGGGAAATAACGACTTATGGAAAACTTCTTAGAAAGACTTATAAATAAAGGGTTTCAATCTTATTTCTTTTTACATTTTATAGATAAAAAATGATAAAATTTTCGATAAAATAGGGGAAATAACGACTTATGGAAAACTTTAAATTATATTTAAGGAGATGGATGTATGGAATATATAGAAGAAGTTTTAGCAAAGTGCAAAAAAGATGATAAATCCACCGTTGTTGGTACTATATTGGCTGGAGTGTTTTTTTTCGGGATGTTTCCTATTGTTATTATATTTTTTAATGGTTCAAAATTGTTAGGTTTAATGTTATTTTTAGGAGCTTTTTTTATGCCAATTATAGGTTTCCTTTTGGGAACAAAATTAGGGAAGATACTGTTTAATCTTAAAAAAGTGAAATTTAATAAAACGAAGCTGTATAAGAAATTAGCAAAAAAGGGTTATTTAAATGATTTTATAGATACAATTAATAAAGAAATTAATAATGAAAACACGATAAAATACTATGATGAAAATGGACATGGATTACTTATAACAGAAACGTGGTTTGTTTTCATAGATTCATTATATCCAAAATTTGTAAAAACAAGTGAAAAGTTAAAATAAGTGATGAGATTTCTAATAAATCAAAACAGTTTATGTGTTTAGAACTTAAGAACAATAAATATACAAGAATAGACCATTTATCTTGTGATGAAATAGAAAAAGAAATTAAAATTAAATATCCAAACATAGAAATAGGTACAGGAATTATAGAAGAAGTAGAAGACAAGTTGCAGATTTTCTAAACGATAATGATATATTAACTCCAAGTAAGTATTTAAATATTAATATAAACAAAGATATTACTATAATGAAAAAATGGAATTCTGAAATGGTAAATTCAATATTAAGAAATGAAAACTATACAGGAACACTATTTCAGGGTAAGAAAAGAAAACTAAATTATAGGATTGATAAGAAAATAAAGTTAGATAAAGAAAATTGGATTGTTACTGAAAATCATCACGAAGCAATTATAAATAAAGAAGATTTTGATAAAGTTCAAGAAATTTTAGGTAGAAAATCCAAAGTAAATAAAGATGGAAGTATCGATATATTATCTGGAATTTTAAAGTGTAAATGTTGTGGCAGTAATATGATAAAAAGAACATCTAAAGGTAAGGTTTATTATTATTGTTCTAATTATTATAGAAAAAATAATTGTGAAAACAATAAATCAATATCAAAAAATATAGTAGAGGAATTTATTAAAAAAGAATTAAATATAAATGAGATTACTAGATTAAATATAAATAATAATATAAAATATATTAGTGTTGTTTCTAATAATGAAATTGAAATTATAAAAACGAATGGAAGTGAAAAATAATGGATATGTATCAAAAAAGAGAGATGAGAAAAAATAAAAATATGGATGAAAACACAAAAAGTTTACCATCGACGAGCATCAACTATTATCCAGGTCATATGGCTAAGGCTAAAAGAATGATTATGGAAAATATGAATTTAATCGATATAGTATATGTAGTAGTAGATGCAAGATGTCCAAAATCTACTATGATTAAAGAAGTAGATAATATTATTAAAAATAAAGAAAAAATTTTAATAATGACTAAAAAAGATTTATGTGATATTAACAAAACTAATAAGTTTGTAAAATATTATGAAGAAAATGGTTATAATGTTTTAGTGGTTGATTTAAAAAATAATTTAGATTATAAAAAAATATTTGAATTAACGAAAAATTGTACTAGTCATATTCAAGAAAAAAGAAAAAATAAAGGGCTTAAAGAAAAAGATATTAAAGCATTAGTTTTAGGAATACCAAATGTAGGAAAATCAACATTAATAAATAATATGGTTGGAAAAAAAGTACAAAATGTTGGTAATAAACCAGGAGTTACAAAAACTTTAAATTTTTTACCTACTAAATATGGAATTACACTTTTAGATACTCCAGGTATTTTATGGCCAAAACTTGATGATGAAAAACAAGCTTTAAATATCGCGGCAATTGGATCTATAAAAAAAGAAGTATTAAATATGAATGATATTGCATATTATATTTTAAATGTCTATATTGAAAAATATCCAAATATTTTAAAAAGTATTTATAATATTGAAAGTAATGATATTTATGAAATTTATAATCTTCTTGCAAAAAAATGGGGATATAAAGAAGATGATTATTTAAAAGTTAGTGAAAGAATATATAATGATTTTATAAATGGAAAAATTAAAGGAATTACTTTAGATGAAGAAGAAGGAAATAACTAATAAATTAAAAAGTATAAATTTAGATTTTGAGTATATAATTACATTTGATAGTGCACTTGTAATGCTAGGTATAAAAAAAGAATGTGATTATATATTTTTATCATGCAATAAAACTGATATTAAAAATTTTGATAATATTGTTTTTATTAATAATAATTATGATATTAATAATATAGTAAAGATTCATAATTTTAATGTTGCAAATGAAAATATTTTACTTAAAATGTATGCTGATGATAAAAATACTTTAAAATTAATATATAATTATATTGAAAGTAAGGATAATCATCATTATGAAAATTTACTTAATAATAAAGGTTATAATTTAATTGCAGGTACTGATGAAGCTGGTCGCGGTCCTTTATGTGGGCCTGTAGTTGCAGCCGCAGTTATTCTTCCTAAAGGTTATACTTTAGAGGGTTTAACTGATTCAAAAAAACTTACGGAAAAACAAAGAGAAAAATTTTTTGAAATAATAAAAAAAGATGCAATTAGTTATAGTATAAGTGTAATTGATAATAAAAAAATAGATGAAATTAATATTTTGGAGGCGAGTAGACTTGCAATGAATGAGGCTGTAAATACTTTACACATTCAGCCAGATTTTGTAATAACTGATGCAATGGACTTGCATAAAAGTCAAAGTTTAGGTATTATTAAAGGCGATGCCAAAAGTATTACAATCGCGGCAGCATCTGTTTTAGCTAAAGTAACTAGAGATCATATTATGGATGAATATGATAAAATTTATCCAAAGTATGAATTTGCTAAACATAAAGGGTATCCTACTAAAAGGCATCTTGAAATAATAAATAAATATGGTATATTAGATATTTATAGGACTTCATATAAACCTGTCCGTGATTTATTAGAAAGGCAAAATAATGAAAATCTTCAAAAATAAAATTCTATCAAATTTTTTAATGTTATTTTTCCCTCTATTATTTGTAGAGATAATATTTAGATTAATAAGTAATATAAATGTATTTAATTTTTCTTTTTTAAGAATATTTTTAGCAATATCAATAATTAGCATGGTTTTGTCTTTAATTATTTCATTTATTTCTAAAAAAATTAGTAATATTATAAGTATAATAATTATATTTGTATTTTCTTTTTATGCTTTTTTAGAACTACTTTTTAATAACTTTTTAGGAGTTTATATGTCCTTTAATACAGTAAGTCAAGCTGGTGCTGTAAAAGATTATATTAAAGACTTTTTAATGAGTATGAAAAGTATTTATCTTTGCATTTTTATTCCTTTTATAATTTTGTTAGTATATTTTATAATAAAAAATATTAAGAATAAAAATGTTTCTAAAGATTTTAAATTAAAAAAAAATTATAATTATGAATATCAAATTATTACAATTATTATTTTAATTTTAGTAGTTTTATTTAGTTATTCATATTTCTATACTCTTGATGATAAATATAATACTGATAAACTTCAGGTGACAAAATTAAAAGATTTATTTTTAACTGCTTCTAATCCAACTTTATGTGTAAAAGATTTTGGTATAATTTCTTATGGTTTAATTGATGCTAAAACAAAGTTAATTGGTGCAAATGAAAATGAATTAGTATTTGCTTATAATGATGAAATAATAGAAAAAGATAATACTAGAGATATTGATGATACAGTGTGGAAAGATATTATTGAAAATGAAACTAATAATACATTAAATACTTTAAATAAATATTTTATATCTCAAAATATTTCTGATAAAAATGAATATACTGGTTTGTTTAAAGATAAAAATTTAATTGTAATTATGATGGAAAGTGTAAATGATATAATTATAAATAGTAAGTATTATCCAAATTTTAATTATTTATTAAATCATAGTTATTATTTTGAAAATAATTATTCACCTAGAAATAGTTGTGCTACAGGTAATAATGAATTTAGTACATTAACTTCTTTATATTCAATTTATAATAATTGTACAGCAAATATTTATCAAGATAATACATATTTTGAATCAATGTTTAATTTATTTAATAATAGTGGTTATACTACAAATAGTTTTCATAATTATAATAATACTTATTATTATCGTACAGTAATCCATCCTAATATGGGTTCTATGAACTATTATGATGCCAATTCATTAAATATAGATTATTCAACTGTTTATGGAAAATGGGCATCAGATGAAGATTTAATGCAAAAATATTTAGAAACACTAGATAGTCAAAATTTACAAAAATTTATGAGTTATATTATTACTGTTACTTCTCATCAACCATATTCAATTTCTTCTTCGTATGGAGATATGTATTTAGATTTGTTTACTGATGAAGACTATTCAATGGATATAAAAAGATATATGTCAAAATTAAAAGTACTTGATAATGCTTTAGGAATTTTAATCGAGGGGCTTAAAGAAAGAAAAATATTAGATGATACAGTAATTGTTCTTTTCGGAGATCATTATCCTTATGGAATAACTCTTGATCATTTAAATGAAGTTCTTGATAGAGATTTAAATAATTATGAAAATGAAAAAGTACCATTATTAATTTTTAATTCAAATTTAGAAAAAACTACAATTAGTAGTTATACAAGTTATATAAATTTACTTCCAACAATAGCAAACTTATTTGATTTAGATTATGATCCAAGACTTTATCAAGGAGAAGATTTATTTTCTTCTGAATATAATAATATTGTAGTTTTTTATGATATGTCTTGGAAAAATGATTTAGCATATTATAATGCTGCCTCTGGAAAGATTACTTATTATACAGATTTTACATATACTGATGAAGAAATTAAAAAAATAAATGAAATGATATATAATAAGATTAATACTTCAAGTTTAGCAATTAAAAATAATTATTTTGCATATTTAAAAGAAAAAATAGATGAAAGAAAGGGAAATTAAAAATTGAAAAATGTTATTATTGTTGAATCACCTGCAAAATGTAAAACTATTTCTAAATATTTAGGAAATAATTATAGTGTAGTTTCATCAAAAGGTCATATTAGAGATTTATCTACAACAGGTAAATATGGTCTTGGAATTGATATTGGAAATGATTTTAAACCTAATTATCAAATAATTAATGGTAAGAAAAAAGATGTTAAATACTTAAAAGATTTAGTAAAAAGTGCTGACCATATTTATCTTGCAACCGATCCCGATAGAGAAGGAGAGACAATTTCTTGGCATTTATATGATGAACTTCAAGTTCCTGATGATAAATATGATCGAATTGTATTTAATGAAATAACAAAAGATGTTGTTTTAAAAGCTTTAGATAATCCTCGAAGAATTGATATGAATTTAGTTCATAGTGGTGAAGCACGTAGATTTTTAGATCGAATAATTGGTTTTAGATTAAGTAAAGTTATGCAATCAAAAACTGAGGGTAAATCTGCTGGTAGAGTACAAAGCGTTGCTTTAAAATTAATTGTTGATAAAGAAAGAGAAATACTAGCATTTGTTCCAAAAGAATATTGGACTATTGAAGCAACTTTTGATGATTTTGTAGCAAAACTTGATAGTTACAAAGGAAAAGAAATTGAAATAGGTTCTGAAAAAGAAGCAGATGAAGTTCTTAATAATTTATCTAAAAAATTTCTTGTTTCGGATATAAATGAAAAAGAAAAGAAAAGAAAAGCTAAAGAAGTATTTAAAACTTCAACTTTACAACAAGTTGCCTCAAATAAATTAGGTTTTGCGGCTTCAAAAACAATGAAAATTGCTCAAAAACTATATGAAGGTGTCGAAATATCAGATGGTTTTCATGGACTTATTACCTATATGCGTACAGATAGCACAAGAATATCAAATGAATTTGTTACTCAGGCTTTTTCATTTATTAAAAAAACATATGGTGATAAATATGTAGGTTATGTAAAAAAAGAAAAAAAGACTGAAAATATTCAAGATGCTCATGAAGGTATAAGACCAACTTCAATTACAAATACACCAGAAGAAATAAAAAAATATTTAACTAATGATGAATATAAATTATATAAATTAATTTATGCTAGAGCACTTTCTTCATTAATGGCTGATGCTGGATTTTTATCTACTACAATAACTCTTTTAAATAATGATTATGCTTTTAAAGCAAGTGGTAGTGTACTTACTTTTGATGGCTATTTAAAAGTATATAAAGATTATGAAGATCAAGAAGATACAGTGCTTCCAAATTTAAATAATTATCTTAATAAAGAAATTGATTCTGAAAAAATTGAAAAATTTCAACATTTTACAAAACCACCTGCAAGATATACAGAAAGTTCATTAATTAAAGAATTAGAAAGTTTAGGTATCGGAAGACCTTCAACATATGCAACAATTATTTCTACTATTAAAGATAGAGGTTATGTTACTTTAGAAGATAAAAAATTTATTCCAACTGAAGTAGGTTATGAAACAACCGATAAATTACAAGAATTTTTCTCAAGTATAGTAAATGTTAAATATACAGCCCAAATGGAAGAAGATCTAGATAAAATAGCTGAAGGCAAAGAAGATTATAAAAAAATGCTTCATGATTTTTATGATAATTTTGCACCGCTAATTGATAATGCTTTTAAAAATATGGAGAAAAAACCTCTAGAGGAAACTGGTGAATTATGCCCAAACTGTGGTAATCCTTTGGTTATTAGAAAAGGCAAATATGGTAAATTTGTAGCATGCTCAAATTATCCTGAATGTAAATATATTAAAAAAGAAGAAAAAAAAGAAGAAATAATTTGTTCATGCCCAAAATGCACAGGAAACATAATTGTTCGAAAAACTAAAAAAGGTACAGACTTTTATGGATGCTCTAATTATCCTAAATGTAAATATGCTTCTTGGTATAAACCTACTGGGGAAAAATGTAAAAAATGTGGTGATTTAATTGTCGACAAAAATGGTAATAAAATATGCCCAACTTGTGATGGCGATTAAAAATTATAAAGCGAAATTAATCGCTTTTTTTTATAAAATAAATATTAAAAAATGGAAAAATGTGATTTTTATATGTTGAAAATACTGGAAAAATGTGATAAAAATTTTTTTTAGAGGTGAAAAGATTACAAGTACTATATGATACACTGTTAGAAAACTATAATTAAAGGTGGAATACCTATAAAACGAAGTTGTAAACTAGCACTATATATTGACAAGTGCTAATAATAGTGTTATAACTATATTGGAGATGAAAAAATGAAAAAGAAAGAATTTAAATCATCAAGTAAAAAAGTTCTTGACTTGATGATTAACTCAATTTATACAAATAAAGAAATATTTTTAAGGGAACTTATTTCAAATGCTAGTGATGCACTTGATAAATTATCATTTGCCGCCAGTAAAGATGCTAATTTAAATGTAAATTCTCAAGATTTACAAATTAGTATTGAAGTAGATAAAGATGCAAAAACTATTTCAATTACTGATAATGGTATTGGTATGGATGAAAAAGAACTTGATGAAAATTTAGGTACTATTGCTCAGTCTGGATCATTAAAATTTAAAGAGGAAAACCCAAATGGTAAAGATACTGACATTATTGGTCAATTTGGTGTAGGTTTTTATTCAGCTTTTATGGTTGCTAAAAAAGTTGAAGTATATTCAAAAAAAATCAATGCGGAAGATGCCTATGTTTGGTCTAGTGAAGGAATAGATGGTTATACTATTCAAAAATGTCAAAGAGAAAAAAATGGCACAACAATTAAATTATATTTAAAAGATGATACTGAAGATGAAAAATATAGTGACTTTTTAGAAGAATATACTATTAGAACTATTATAAAAAAATATAGTGATTATATAAAATATCCAATAAAAATGGAAGTTGAAAACTCTCGTTTAAAAGAAGGTAGTGAAAATGAGTATGAAACATATAAAGAAATTACTACATTAAACTCTATGACTCCAATATGGAAAAAAGATAAAAAAGATATTACGCAAGAAGAATACAATAATTTTTATACATCAAAATTTATGGATTATGAAAAACCTTTAAAAACTATTCATTATTCTGCTGAAGGATTATCTTCATATAAAGCTCTTTTATTTATACCAAGTCATGCACCTTATGATTTTTATTATAAAGAATATAAAAAAGGATTAGAACTTTATACAAATGGGGTTCTAATAATGGAAAAATGTGAACAACTTCTACCAGATTATTATAGTTTTGTAAAAGGGGTAGTGGATACAGATGATTTATCCCTTAATATTTCAAGAGAAACACTTCAAAATGATAAACATGTAATAAATATTGGTAAGGCTTTAGAAACTAAAATTCATGCATCATTATTAAGTATTTTAAAAGATGATTTTGAAAGTTATAAAAAATTCTTCAAAGAATTTGGTAATCAAATAAAATTTGGTATTTATGGTAGTTATGGAGTTAATAAAGATAAAGTATCAGATTTATTAATATTTTATTCATCAAAGAAAAAAGATTTTATAACATTAAAAGAATATATTGATTCTATGGCTAGTGATCAAAAAGAAATTTATTATGCTTGTGGCGAAACTACTGCTAAAATAGATATGCTTCCTCAAGTAGAACAAATAAAAAATAAAGATTATGATATTTTATATTTAACTGATTATGCAGATGAATTTACTTTAGGAGCTTTAAATGCTTTTGAAGAAAAAAACTTTAAAAATGTTTGTGATTCATCACTTGATTTAGATACTAAAGAAGAAAAAGAAGCATTAAAAAAAGAAAATGATGACAATAAAAAAATGCTTGAAAAAATGAATGAAATATTAGGAAAAGATGTTTCAGAAGTAAGAATAACAAATAAATTAAAAAATCATCCGGTATGTTTAACTAGTGAAGGAGTTATGTCTACTCAAATGCAAAAAGTATTAAATAGCATGCCAAATAGTGAAAATGCTAAAGCAAAACTTATTTTAGAGATTAATGAAACTCATCCAATACTTAATAAATTAAAAATGCTTTATAAAGATAGTAAAGAAGACTTTGAAAAATATACAAAGATATTATATTCAGAAGCTAAATTAATTGAAGGTTTAAGTATTGATAATCCTACTGAAATATCTAATTTAATTTGTGAATTATTAGCAAAATAGGTGTATTTATTTTTACACCTTTTTTAGTGCTATAAATTATAAAAAATTTTCTTGAAATAATATATTTGTTATAGTATTATATCTTTTATGAAAAGAGGAATAAATGAATGTTGAATATATTAATTTAAATAATAATTTATATGCTGTAACAAATGAAAATGGACAAATTAATGTTATTAAATCTAATATTGATCCAGAAAAACTATTAAATCTTCAAAATGAACTAGAAAGTAAAATAAATGAAAAAGATTATTTATCTATTAAAGAAGAAAATGATCTTAGATTCTTATTTATAAGAGGATTATTACAAACATTACTTAATGTAATACTTATTATTAATGCAATTATATGTATTTCAAATATTCCAATAGCATTAAGTTTAATTAGTATTGGAGTTTTAACTAAGATTATTTCAAATTGTTTATTTGGTTCAAATAAAAAAATTATTGAACAAATAAATTTATTAGATGCTCAAATTATTGAGTTAAAAGAAGAAATTAAATCTTTAGAAGAAGAAATAAAAGAATTAGAAAGAAAAAATGAATATCGAAATATTTGTAATTACGAAAGATATTTAAAAGAAAATGAAGAAAAAGTACTTGAAAAACCTTATGTAAGAAAATTATCTTTAAAAAGATGATTTTTTTTCTATTTTTAATTTGATATAATTTTATTGGTGAAAAAATATGGATATTATTATAATTGGTGCTGGTCCTTCAGGACTTATGTGTGCAATTAATGCAAAAAATAAAAATAATAAAGTTACTATTATAGAAAAAAATAATAAAGCTGGAAAAAAACTATTACTTACTGGTAATGGTAAATGTAATTATTTTAATGAAAATTTATGTTCATCTTCATATCATTCAAGTAATGAAGATTTAATAGACTTAATTATTAATGAAAATAATAAAAATATGGCTTTAGATATTTTAGATAAAATAGGAATTTATCCTAAAGTAGTAAATGGTTATTATTATCCATATTCTAATTTATCTTCTTCAGTATTAAATTTACTTCTTACAAAATGTAATAATTTAGGCATTGATATAATTTATAATGAAAATGTAACTAGTATAAATAAATTAAATAATAAATTTATTATAAATAATAAATACTCTTGTGATAAATTAGTTATTAGTACAGGTTTAAAATCTTACTCAAAAACAGGAAGTGATGGTATTTTATTACCTATTATTGAACAATTTGGTCATAAAGTAGAACCTATTTTACCAGCATTAGTTCAAGCAAAAGGAAATATACCAAAAGATTTTTCTGGTATAAGAATAAATGCTAAAATATCACTATATGAAAATAATAAATTTGTAAAAGAAGAAATAGGTGAACTTCAATTTACTGATTATGGTTTAAGTGGAATATGTTTAATGCAACTTTCTGGTTATATTTCAAAAGGTTTATATAATAAAAAAGATGAAAAAATATATATAAATTTTATGCCTTTTATAGAAAATTTTGATGAATTTATCTTAAATAGAATGACTAAATTAAAAGATTTAAATGTTATAAATGCTTTAGAAAGTATAATTAATTATAAAATACTTTATTATATTTTTAAGAAAAATAATATTGATATAAATAAAAAATATTTTGAGTTAAATAAAAAAGAGCAAAATATTTTAAAAGAAAGTCTTACTCATTTTGAAGTTAATATTTATGATACTAACGGTTTTGATAATGCTCAAACTTGCACTGGTGGAATAAATTTAAATGAAATTAATATTAGTACTATGGAATCAAAATTAGTAAGTAATTTATATTTTACTGGTGAAATAATAGATATATATGGAGACTGTGGTGGTTATAATTTAGCGCTTTGTTGGATAAGTGGAATATTATGTGGAAAGGATATTAATGATAAGAGTAAGACAAATTAAAATTCCTATTTTAAATGATAATGAAAAATATTTAAAAAATGAAATAAGTAAAAAGGTTAAAACAAATAGTTTTGAAGTAGTAAAAATATTACATAAATCAATAGATGCAAGAAATAAAGAAAATATATTATATGTATACGATTTAGTTATTGATGTAAATGAAAAAAATATTAAATATAATGATAATATATTAAAATATGAAGATATAAATAATAAATTTGCTATTACAGGTAAAAATAAATTAAATAGTAGTATTAATATTATTGGTTTAGGACCAGCAGGACTTTTCTGTGGTTATGTACTTACTAAATTAGGTTATAAAGTAAATATTTTCGAAAGAGGAAAATGCGTAGAAGAAAGAAAAATAGATGTAGAAAATTTTTGGAATAACAATAAATTAAATATTAATTCAAATGTTGTTTTCGGTGAAGGTGGCGCTGGTACTTTTTCTGATGGAAAACTTAATACTAATATTAAAGGTAATGATGATTATATTAATAAAGTATTAAGTATTTTTGTTGAAAACGGTGCAAATAAGGAAATAATTTATATGAATAAACCTCATTTAGGAACTGATGCATTATTTGAAATAGTTAAAAATATGCGTAATAAGATTAAAGAAAATGGTGGTAATATTTATTATAATTCAGTATTAACAAATATTTATTTTGAAAATAATAAACTTACTAAATTTGAAATAAATAATAAAGATATTTATAATGCGGATTTTCTTATTTTAGCCATAGGACATAGTGCTAAAGATACATTTAAAATGCTTTATGATAATAATATTAAAATGACTTCTAAGCCTTTTGCAGTAGGAGTAAGAATAATGCATGATCAAAAATTAATTAATGAAAATCAATATGGTAAATTTTCTAAATATTTACCAAATGCAGAATATAAATTAACTTACAGCTCAAAAAATAAAAAAGGTGTATACTCATTTTGTATGTGTCCTGGTGGTTATGTAGTTAATTCCTCATCTGAAGAAGGTTATCTTAATATTAATGGAATGAGCTATTCTTTACGTAATAGTGGTGTAGCAAATAGTGCAATTATTGTTTCAGTTAATGAAAAAGATTATGGTATGAAACCTCTTGATGGAATTAAATTTCAAGAAGATTTAGAAAGAAAAGCATATAATGCTGGTAAAGGTTTTATCCCAGTTCAAACATATAAAGATTTTAAGAATAATCAAATAACAAAAACAAGTTTAAATGAATTAAAGATTAAAGGTAAATATAATTATGCTAATCTAAATGATATTTTTCCAAAATATATTTGTGATGATTTAAAAGAAGCAATTGATTATTTTAATAATAAAATTAAAGGTTTTAATCATGAAGATGTAGTCCTTGCAGCAGTTGAAAGTAGAACAAGTTGTCCAGTTAAGTTTTTAAGAGATGAAAATATGCAATCTAATATATCTGGTTTATTTGTAATTGGAGAAGGCTCAGGATATGCAGGAGGTATTACAACAAGTGCTATTGAAGGACTTAAAATGGCTAAATATATAACTGATAATTATAAAAATTAAATTTAAGATTGAATGAATTTAATTTTTTTTATATAATTAAAATAATAAAGGGATGATTTATGATGCTAAAAAAAAGTGAAATTGATTTATTAGATAAATATTTTAGGGCGGTAAATTATGTTTCAGCGTGCCAATTATATCTTCTTGATAATCCTCTTTTAAAAAGACCTTTAACTTTTTCAGATGTCAAAAAAAAGTTAATAGGTCATTGGGGAACCGTGCCATCACAAAATTTTATTTATACTCATTTAAATTATATTATAAAAAAATATAATCAAGATATGATATATGTATGTGGTCCAGGGCATGGTGGAAATGCAGTAGTTGCAAATGTTTATCTTGAAGGATCGTATACTAAATTTTATCCAAATATTACTCAAGATGAAGAAGGACTTAAAAAACTTTTTAAACAGTTTAGTTTTCCAGGAGGAATACCATCTCATGCTGCTCCAGAAACACCGGGTTCAATTAATGAAGGTGGAGAACTTGGCTATTGCGTAGCTCATGCTTATGGAGCTATTCTTGATAATCCAAGTTTAATTGCTGCTTGTGTAATAGGTGATGGTGAAATGGAAACAGGTCCACTTGCAACAAGTCTTCATTTAAATAAATTTATTAATCCAGAAAAAGATGGTTTTGTTTTACCAATACTAAATTTAAATGGTTATAAAATTGCTAATCCTTCCATATTTGCAAGAATTACTGATGAAGAATTAAATAATTTAATATATGGTTATGGTTATGAACCAATAATTGTATCAGATAAAAATGAATATAAATTACATGAAAAAATGCATAATGCTTTAGATTATGCAATGAAAAGATTTAGAAATATTAAAGAAAGTGCTAAAAATAATAAAATAAAAAGATTTTATTATCCTTTTATTATTTTAAAAACACCAAAAGGTTGGACTGGACCAAAAGAAGTTGATGGTAAAAAAGTTGAGGGTACTTTTAGAGCACATCAAGTAACTGTAAATGTAACTGAAAATGATCCAAATAGTTTAAAAATACTTTCTGATTGGCTTTTAAGTTATCATCCTGAACAGTTATTTGATAAAAATGGCACACTTAAAAAAGAAATAAAAAGTATACTTCCTCCAGATTTTAAAAAAATGGGTCAAAGTCCTTATGCAAATGGTGGATATAATCCAAAGGAACTTATTTTACCGGATTTTAAAGATTATAAAATTAATTTTTATCATGGTAATGGAAAATGCCAAGATATGATGAATTTAGGATTATATTTAAAAGATGTAATTAAATTAAATCCAGATAATTTTAGATTATTTAGTCCTGATGAAAATCTTTCAAATAGATTAAATCATGTTTTTGAAACAACTAATAGACAATTTAATGGAACTATTTATGATAGTGATGAATACTTATCAATACAGGGAAGAGTAATGGATTCATTTTTATCAGAACATGTTTGCGAAGGTTTACTTGAGGGATACATTTTAACAGGTAGACATGGTATATTTGATAGTTATGAAGCATTTATAAGAATAATCGATTCTATGGCAAGCCAACATGCTAAATGGCTTAAAATGTGTAATCAAATTTCATGGCGAAAAGATATCCCATCATTAAATTATATTTTAACATCTCATATATGGCAACAAGATCATAATGGATATACTCACCAAGATCCAGGATTTTTAAATCATATAGTTACTAAAAAAAGTGATATAGTAAGAGTTTATTTACCAATAGATGCAAATACTTTACTATCATGTACTGATCACTGTCTTAAAACTAAAAACTATATTAATGTTATCGTTGCTAGTAAACATCCTTCATATCAATGGCTTTCGATGGATGAAGCAGTAAAACTTTGTACAATAGGAGCGGGTAGATTAGATTTTTGTTCAAATGATACTGATAAAGTTGACTTAGTTTTAGCTTGCTGTGGAGATACACCAACTATAGAAGTAATTGCAGCTTATGGTATTTTAAGAGAAAAACTTCCTAAACTTAAAATAAGAGTAGTAAATGTAATTGATTTAATGTGTTTAGAATCAAATTCTAAACATCCTCATGGTTTAACTGATAAATATTATGATAATTTATTTACGAAAGATAAACCAATTATTTTTGCATTTCATGGATATCCTTCACTTATTCATCAACTTGTTTATAATAGAACTAATAAAAATATTCATGTATTTGGCTATGATGAAGAAGGTACTATTACAACTCCATTTGATATGAGAGTACTTAATAAAATAGATAGATTCCATATAGTAATTAATGCTTTAAAATATCTAAATATTAAAGGAAAAAATGAGGTAATTTCATATTGTGAAGATATGCTTAAAAAACATGCTATATATATTAAAAAATATGGTATTGATATGAAAGAAATAAGAGATTGGCAATATATTCAAAAATAATCGATAATTATAAATTTTATAATTCTAGCGTAAAATGCTAGATTTTTTTAATAAAAAAGATGATATATATAAATATAATTTGATATTTAATATATATAGTAATATAATAAGAAAGGGATTAATATGAAAAAAAATAAAGTACTAATAAATTGCATTATTATATTAGTTTTATCTATATTTTTAATATGGTATATTTTAAAAGATAATTTTTATGTATCAATAAATATATTAAAAACTGTTAATATTTTATGGCTTATACTAGCTGTAATAATATATATAATTTATTTTTTACTTGAAACAATTATATTTAAAAAATTAATAGTAGAAAATAAAAAAGAATATAGTTATAAATCAGCATTAAAACTTCATTTAATGAGTAAATTTTTTAATGGTATAACACCATTTTCATCTGGTGGTCAACCATTTCAATTAATTGAATTAAAAAAAGAAGGTATATCATATTCTAATGGTACAACTATTCTTATTAAACATTTTTTTATATTCCAGGTATCTTTATTTTTTATTTATATAATTTCACTCTTTGTTAATTTAATATTTCATTTTTTTAAACCTAGTGGTTTACTTCTTATATTTATAATAATTGGTTTATTAATTAATATATTACTTATTTTAATGGTTATATTTTTATCTAAAAAAGTTCATATTTGTGAAAAAGTAATATCATTTTTTATAAATATTTTATCTAAAATAAAATTAATTAAAGATAAAGAAAAAAGTTTAATTAAAACAAAAAAATCTTGTTTAGAATATCAAAATAGTTATTATGATTTAATGAGTAATAAAAAATATTTTATGAAACTTATAATAATTGAAAGTATTGCATTAATTTTTAATTTTTCAATTTCTTTTTTTACTTTTAAAGCAATTGGTTCTAGTTATAATAATTATTTAGGATATTTAATAGTAGGAACATTTACATATTTAATAGGTTCATATATACCTATTCCTGGTGGTACAGGAGGAATGGAATATGCATTTATTAATTTATTTAAATTTATAGTTCCTTCAATATATATAAATCCATGTTTAATATTATGGCGTTTAATAGATTATTATTTACCAGTAATTATTGGAGGAATTACATTTAACATAGAAAAAGTTAAAAGAGATTTAAATTCTATAAAATAACTTATAGAATTTTTTTAATATTTGCTTTATAATAGTATAAAATAATTTGTTATATTATTTAGTAATGATGAATATTTTATTTTGAAGATAAAATTTCATCTTTATTTTTCAGGAGGAACATGGATATTATAGATTTTATTAAATATAGTAATAATTTAGATAATAAAAAAAAGTTATTAGAACAAATAAATGCTTTAAAATATAATATTAATTTATTTAATGATTATACTTTTGGAATTGAATTTGAATTTGAATTAATTAATCAAGATAAATTAAAATATTTAAATTATCCAAATATTTTAAATAATTGGGTAGTTAAAGATGAACAATGTAATGAAGAAGTATTAGAAATATCATCACCGATACTTAATTATGATATGCAATCTTTAAAAGAAGTAAAACTTATTTGTGATATTATAACAAATAAAATGCTAGGATATACATCTGATGAATGCGGATGTCATATTCATATTGGATTTGATGTATTTAAAAAAGCTATGGAGCTTAAAAATCTTTATACAATATATTGTAATAATGAAAATATTTTTTATTTAATGTCTAATAAATGTAATAGTGAAATGCGTAGAAATGTTAAATATTATGCTAATCCAATGTCAGTTAAAATAGAAAATTACATTAATAATGGTTATTTTGATAATGAGAATGATTTATTTAATTTTGTTCAAAAAATGAAAATAATTCAAAAAGATAGATTTAATTCCATAAATATATTTAATGCATTTTCTATTATAAAAAATACAATTGAATTTAGATGTCCTAATGGAGAACTAGATTATAATGAAATTTTATTAAATATAATTTTATATTTAAAATTGATAGATGCCTCTAAAAAAGGGATTAGTAGTGATGAAATAAATTTTTTTATAAGTGATGAAGTAAATGAAGAAAGTAAAAAAGATGTTCTTTTAAATCTTCTTTTTGAAGATAATAGTCAATTAATCGAATTATTTAATGATCGTTATGAAACAAATTATGAAGCTAATCAAAAAGTTAATAGATTAATAAGATATAAAAGTAAAGTATTATTTAAATAAAAAATTAATTTATAAATAAAATAAATTTTATTGAAATTCTAGCAAGAAAATGTTAGAATTTTTTTGTAAGGTAGGAAACTATTATGGAAGAAAAAAGTTATAAAAATGTTAAAGTAGTAGCAGGAGTAGCAAGTGCTTTTTTGTTATTTATTATTTTCGCGGCAGCATTTGCTTATTTTGGAACATTTAATATTAATTTAAATAATAATGTAGCAGTAAATATTTATGCAGAGCAAGGTGGAGCTGCTACATTTACAACAACAGCTGCTCAGCTTAATCTTCAGGTGCCAGCATCTGCGATGAGTCAGTCAAATTCTGAAAGTGGTAATGCCGTACTAGCGGCAGAAAACACCGCAACATTAAATGTTACATTAAAAGGTGCCGAAGGAATGCTTACAACTTGTACATATAATATTATTTATGAATATGATAATACTTCAGAAACTTATGGAAATAGTGTAGCAGTGACAAGTGGAGCAGATAAAGAAATAACCCTTCAAGTAAGTGGCTTAAATGGTAAATATAATTATTATGAAACAGAAAGAAACTTTAATTATTATTCTGGAAGTAATGGCGAAGATACTACTGATGTATGGGAAAGTGCCACT
>JAQXPH010000003.1 GCA_029100545.1 bacterium
GGAAGCGTTACACCTCATACAAAATTCACTGCAAGTGTTTATGTTCTATCTAAAGAAGAAGGCGGAAGACATACTCCATTCTTCTCAAATTATAGACCACAATTCTATTTCAGAACTACTGACGTAACAGGTGTTATTGAATTACCTGCTGGCGTTGAAATGGTAATGCCTGGCGATAAAGTTGACATGACTGTTGAATTAATCGCTCCAGTAGCTCTTGAAAAAGGAACTAAGTTCTCAATCCGTGAAGGTGGAAGAACTGTTGGTGCCGGTGTTGTTTCAGAAATTGTAAAATAACAACGATTTAAAACTACTATTAACTTAGTAGTTTTTTTATTTATTTTAAACTTTTTTTATGATACAATTTATAAAGATAGGGAAATGGTTATGGATGAAGTAATTACTAAGTTTAATTTCTATTTAGACAATTATTATAAACAAATTCTTAAACAAATTGAATTAAACAATGTCTTTAATTCTTTTTTGGCTACAATGGATTTAAACTTATTATATCCATATTTATTTGATAAAAATAGTTTCGATGAAGATTTCTTAAATGTTTTAGCATCTTTAAAAAAAATAAGTGGGAGTGATAATTTTGACTATTATTTATACGATAAATTAATTACTAAGTTAATTTCGTTTGAATATTTTAAAGATTTAAATATAAAATTAAAATATTTAAACGAACAAAAAGAAAACTATGAATTAAAATTATTTGATTATTCTTTTTTAACAAAATTCATGTTAGATAGAAATTTTTCTATATCTGAAATAAATTTTGTTTTATCTAGTTATAAACCAAATAAAAAAGTAGTTTTAAATGAAAAATTAAAAAAAGATGAAAGTTTTAAAAATCAAATTATAAATAGTAAAATATATTTGGAATGTAGTAATTTCTTATCGTATAAAAAATTTAGTTTTAATACTGAGTATTTTGATTTATTTACTTATGCAAGTAATTTTATAACTAATGAATATTACGAATATTCTGAACCAATTTATATAATATATTATTTAAATATTTTAAATAAAAAGAAAAAAATTGACGATATGATTGAGAATAATTTAGATGTAAATGAAAAAAATGAAGTTTTTAATTTATTATTTGAAATAAAAGATATTTTAGAAAAAGTTAACAAATTAAATTTAAATATTAGTAATGAACCAAGCAAAAAAAATATTATTTTTATTGAGGATAATATTCAAATTCCAAATGAAATGTTAAACAATATTTCTTTAGGAATGTTTGATTATAAAATTGGTAAACATCCTATAAAATTAATAAATATTACTGATTATACTGTAAGAGTTAATTCTAATGATGATTATGCAGTTTCTTTTATTGAAAATGTAGATGATGTTATAATTTTGGCTTTTGATAAAAAAGATAAAATAATAGAAAAAACTGAAGAATTTGTTAAATTACATAGTAATAAAATTAATAATATAATGGGTAGGGAAAATTATGGAAGATAAAAAAGATTATATAAATAAATTAGCAAATGAATGTTTAAAGATAATTGCAATTAAAAAAATTAAAATGAGTAATATTGCATTTCAAATGGGATTAAATCTAATGGATTTATACAAATTGTTTGTAAATTATAATGAAGATTTATCATATTATTTAGAAATTTTATATTTATTACAATAAAAAACAAATAATAAACTTATTTGTCTTTTTTAAATTCCTTATTAATTAGATTTTTTTTATTTAAAAAATAATAATTTATTTTATTTAAAACTAAATCAAATTCTCCAATATATTCATAAATATCTGGATTAAATCCCATTTTAAACTTATTTAAGCCATAATATTTGTTTTCCTTAGAAAAATCACCAGATACACCATTTAAACATGCATATTTATACTCATTTTTATAATTCATTAAAATATTATAATATAAGTAGTAATTTGGAGAATAATCTTTAAATTTTTTATCATAACCACTTATTAAAATAGTTATAGTGTTACCATATTTAATTACTAAAGCACCTGCTATATAAGTTTTTTCATTTTTTAATATATATTTATTTGCAATAGCAATATCATTTTTATATGAAAGTAGTGCTTTATCACTATTCATTTTTTTATTAATATTTTTATTACTTGGAAGTTTTAATATTTTTTGATTTAATAATTCATTTTTTTCTAGCTCTTTTTCATATGCTTTTTGAGTATTTAAAATTAATTTTTCATTATCAATACTAACTAAAAAATAATCAACTGCATTATCTTTACTAAAAATATTATAGTAATCACTATAATGGAACATATCTTTATGTATTTTATTTTTTATAAATTTATATAATATGTTCATACTTTGACTATTTGATTTTTCAAAATTTAAACCTTTCCTTATAGATTTTTTTATTTTATTTCTTGTATTTTTATTTACTTTCATTATATTAAAATCATTAAGATTAATTATTGCATCAAATCTTGGCAAAATTGAATCAAAATATAAAGTATCATCTATTTTTATATATCCACATTTTTTTAATGATTCAATAAGTTTAAAATTATTGTTGTAAATTGGATTTAATGTATTTAAATCAACTTTAGCAATTGGTATTCGAGGATTAATTCTAATAAAAGTTATTCCATCTTTTTTATACCAATTATACAAATCATTAGTAAAATTTTCTAAAAGTTCATAATTATTGTAATCTATTAGAAATCCTTCAGGAACATATGCATATAAATATCCATTTAATAGTTGAACTAAAACAAGTGCAGCAGCATAAATTTTTTCATTATCAACGTATCCAATTAATTCATATTCGTATCCTTCTTCACTTTTTAAAAATGCATAATTTATACTTTGATGGAAATTATTATATTTAGAATTTTGAGTGTATTCTTGAAATTCTTTAATTGATAATGTTTTAATATACATATTTTCCTCCTTTTTATAAGTAAAGTATTATATCATAAAAATATATAAAAATCTATATTTGCATATTTATTAAAAAATTATTATAATAGTATTGTTAGGATGTGATAAAATGGGAAGAATTGTTAGAGAAACAATAGGTGAAAGATTTAGTAAAATGCTATCTTATTCAATAATTACCTCAATTGTTATAGCTTTGATTGGTGTAGTTTTATTATTTATGCCAAGACTATCTAATAAATTA
The DNA here is from genome assembly GCA_029100545.1 of bacterium. Lineage (GTDB taxonomy): Bacteria > Bacillota_I > Bacilli_A > RF39 > UBA660 > UBA6448. The sequence goes on from JAQXPH010000003.1 coordinate 3,145, forward strand.
ATTGGTGTAATTTTGGGAACATTATTTTTATTGTATGGAATTACTACTATTTATAAATATATTACTAGAAATGGAGCAAAACTTTATTCTTTAAATTTAGTTTATGGAATAATAATTTCTTTAATTGGAGTTATTATTATTTTAGTGCCATTTTCTGTAACTTCTTTTTTAACTATTTGCTTGGGTTTACATTTAATAGTTATGGGTTTAAATAAAATAACTTATGGTGTATGGTTTAAAATTGGTAATCACTCATCCTGGTTAATTACATTAGTAATTGGTATTATGTTAATAATATTTGGAATATTAGTTTTAGCAAATCCTTTTGCTTCATTAACTATTACTAAGCTAGTTGGATCTTTTTTAATACTAGCAAGTATACTTGATATAACAGATTTAATTCTTCTTAAGAATAAATCTGATGAAATTACTAAAATATTTTGGTAGGAGGTATTATGAAAATTAAAGATATTAAAGCAAGAGAAATATTAGATAGTAGAAGTAATCCAACAATTGAAGTAAAAATGGTTTTAGAAGATAATACATATGCTATTTCTTCTGTACCATCTGGAGCATCAACTGGGTCAAAAGAATCATTAGAACTTCGTGATAAAGATGAAAGATTTCACGGAAAAGGTGTTTTAAAAGCAGTTAAAAACGTTAATGAGATAATTGCTCCGAATATTATAGGAATGGAATTAAATCAATTCGAAATTGATAAAAAAATGCTTGAATTAGATGGCACAGAAAATAAATCTAATTTAGGCGCCAATGCAATTTTAGGAGTGTCATTATGTACACTTAAATGTTTAGCAAAGATAAATGATAAAGAATTATTTGAATATGTTAGTGATGGAAATTATAATATGCCAATTCCGATGGTTAACGTTATTAATGGTGGTGCTCATGCTGATAATAATTTAGATATTCAAGAGTTCATGCTTGTTCCAATTCAAAAAAAGGAAAAAGAAAGAATTAGATGTGCAAGTGAGATTTTTATAACTTTAAAAGGATTATTAAAAGATATGAAATTATCTACCGGAGTAGGTGATGAAGGGGGTTTTGCTCCTAATTTAGAAAACAATGAAAAGGCTTTAGATTTACTTGTAGAAGCTATAGAAAAATCAAATTATATACCAGGACAAGATGTTTATTTAGCCTTAGATGCTGCTGCTTCAGAATTTTATGATAATGGATTATATTATATTGATAACAAAAATCTAACAAAAGAAGAATTATTAGATTATTATACAAATTTAATAAATAAATATCCAATTATAAGTATTGAAGACCCTTTTGAAGAAAATGATTATGATAGTTTTAAGAAATTAAATGAAAAATTTAATAATAAAATTATGGTTGTTGGTGATGATTTGTTTGTCTCATCAACAAAGTATTTAAAACAGGGAATTCAAAATAATGCTGGTAATGCAATATTACTTAAAGCAAATCAAGTTGGAAGTATTACAGAATTTTTTGAAACAATAAAACTTGCCAAAGAAAATGGTTATAAAACAATTATTTCTCATCGAAGTGGAGAAACTCTTGATACTTTTATTGCGGATTTAGGTGTAGGACTTAGTCTTGATTATATAAAAACTGGATCTGTTTCAAGAGGAGAAAGAATTGCTAAATATAATAGACTTATGGAAATTGAAGAAAAATTAAACTAGTAAAATGCTAGTTTTTTTTATATAATTAAAATGGTGATAGTTATGAAAATTTTAGATGGTAATAAAGCTTGTAGTAATATAGCTTATTTATTTAGTGAGGTTGTCCCAATTTATCCAATTACTCCTTCATCACCTATGGCTGAAAATATAGATTATTTAACTAATACTGATAAAAAAAATATATTTAATGATAGACCTACAGTAATTGAAATGGAGTCAGAATTGGGTGCAGCAGGAGCATTACATGGTGCATTATTAAGTGGTTCGCTTGCCACTACATTTACAGCAAGTCAAGGACTGCTTTTAATGATTCCCAATTTATATAAAATTGCTGGCGAATGTTTACCTGGAGTTATTCATGTTGCATCTCGCAGTATAGCGACCCATGCTCTTTCTATTTTCGGAGATCATCAAGATATATATGCAGTAAGACAAACAGGTTGCTGTATACTATCAAGTTCTAATGTTAATGATGCTCAGAACTTGGCTGCAGTTGCTCATTTATCGGCAATTAAAGGTTCTCTACCTTTTATTCACTTTTTTGATGGTTTTAGAACTAGTCATGAACTTAATGTAGTAGAAAATATTAAAGAAGAAGAAATTATTAATTTAGTAGATAAAAATTCTTTAGAAAATTTTAAGAAAAGAGCACTAAATATTAATAATAAAAATGTATATGGTACAAGCCAAACAGAGGATATTTATTTTCAAATTGCAGAGTCTAGAAATAAACTTTATGATAGTATGCCAGATATTGTAAATGAATATATGGAAAAAATAAATAAAATAATGAATACTGATTATAAACCATTTAACTATTATGGCAGTTTAAATGCTAAAAATATAATTGTTGCAATGGGAAGTGTTTGTGATACCATAAAACTTGTTATTGATAATGAAATAAAAAATGGAAATGATACATATGGGCTAATTGAGGTTCATTTATATCGTCCATTTAGTAAAAAATATCTTGAAATGGTTCTTCCTAAAAATATTCAAAAAATTGCAGTATTGGATAGAACTAAAGAGCCTGGTAGTGTTGGAGAGCCACTTTATTTAGACATTATTTCAAGTATAAGAAATACTAATATAGAAATTGTTGGTGGAAGATATGGTCTTTCAAGCAAAAATGTTACTCCTGCTGATATAAAATCTATTTACGAAATGCTTGATAGTAAACCTGTTAATAATTTTACAGTTGGAATAATTGATGATGTAACATATTTAAGTCTACCGACAATCGATTATCATATAGATTTAAATATGCATGAAATTAAAATATATGGTTTTGGTTCTGATGGTATGGTTAGCGCCTCAAAAGATATGCTTAGTATTGTCCATGATAATTTAAATTATTTTGTACAAGGTTATTTTGAATATGACTCTAAAAAAAGCGGTGGAGTTACAATATCTCATTTAAGATTAAGTAATAGAAAAATTAATGCACCTTTTTACGTTGAAAATCCTTCTTTAATTGTAATTACAAAAGATGAATATTTTAAAAAAATTGACATGTTGGAAAATGTAAAGGATAATGCATATATTTTAATTAATACTATAAAAAATGAAGAAGAATTAAATGAATTTTTACCTAATAGTGTAAAAGAAACGATGATTAATAAACATTTAAATGTAAATATTATTAATGGTGAAAAAATTGCTTTTGAAAATAATTTAAATGGTAAAATTAGTAAAATCATTGAAGTAAATATTTTAAATATATTAAATGTAAAATCCGCTGAAGAATTAATTATAAAGTCAATTAAAGATGCATTTACAACAAAAGGTGAAGATGTTGTAAATAATAATATTAATGCTGTGAATGAATCAGTATCCTCAATAAAGAAAGTAAATATTATATTAAATAAAGAAATAAATAAAGAAAATAAGGAAAAAAATATATTTGATTTAATTAATGAAAGAAAAGGTAATAATCTAAAAGTCAGTGATGTTTTAAGTATTACAAATGGTGCTTTTCCTTGTGCACTTACAAAATTTGAAAAGAGAAATACTTCCATATTAACTCCAAGTTGGGATAAACAAAAATGTATTGAATGTGGTATGTGTAATATTGTTTGCCCACATGGAGTAATAAGATCTTTTGCAGTCGAGGATAAGAATATAGGTAAACCACTTACTGGTAATACTAATTATAATTATTATATTGGAATAAGTAATGAAGATTGTACAGGTTGTTCACTATGTGTAAATATATGTCCAACACATGCTCTTGAAATGAAAGAAAATGTTAAACCTACAAATGAACTATTTGATAATTACATAAATCCTATATTGTTTTCTAAATCTGTGGTAAAAGGTTTAGCGTTTGAAAAACCACTTTTCGAATTTAGTGGTGCATGCGCTGGATGTGGTGAAACTCCTTATATTAAGCTTCTTACACAAATTGTTGGTGAAAAACTTGTAATTGCAAATGCTACAGGATGTTCAAGCATATATGGTGCAAGTGCTCCATCAATTCCATATCTAGTTCCTTGGGCAAATTCATTATTTGAAGATAATGCTGAGTTTGCATATGGAATATATATGTCATATAAACAAAAAAGAAATAGAATAAGAAATATTATTGTAAGATGTTTAGAAACCCTTGATGATAAAGAAAAAGAGTTATGTTTAAATTATTTATTAAATTTTGAAGATTATAAAATCACAAGTAATTTTGCAAAAGAACTTGATAATTTAAAACTACCAAAAGAATTAAATGATTTAAAAGATTATATTCCTTCAAGAAGTGTATGGGCTATTGGTGGAGATGGTTGGGCATATGATATAGGATATAATGGCATAGATCACATTTTACATTCAAATGAAAACATTAATATATTGGTTCTTGATACAGAAGTATATTCAAATACAGGTGGACAATCAAGTAAATCTACAAGAGTTGGTGCAGTAGCTGAGTTTGCCGATTTTGGTAAAAAAACAGCAAAAAAGGACTTATTTAAAATAGCTTGTACTATTCCAAATGTTTATGTTGCATCAATTTGTCTTGGAGGTAATATGAATCAAGCAATTAGAGCAATTACTGAAGCAGAAAAACATAAAGGTCCTTCTATTGTTATATGTTATTGTCCATGCATCGAACATGGCATAAAAAATGGAATGTGTAATTCTATTAAAGAAGAAAAACTTGCTGTTGAATGTGGTTATGTTATATTAATGAGATATTTAGAAAGCACTTTATATATTGATTCTCCAGAACCTATTTTTGAAAAATATTCCGACTTTTTAAATAATGAAGTAAGATATAATGCTCTTAAATTAAAGAATGAAAAGTTAGCTAAAAAGTTATTAGAGGATCAAAAACAAAATGCTATTAATCGATATGATTATTATAAAACTATGAATAGGTACTAAAATGTACCTTTTTTTAAATAAAAAAAAACGAGGCCTATTGGCCTCAAAGAATAAAAAGGGGTTGACTAGTGTGATACTAGCACCAAATCGCCTTCTTTAAGTGATTTGGTAATTAATATACTAAATCATTATTATACAAAAGTCAATTGAATTTACACTTTATTTACACGAAAAAAATTAATAAATTTCATTTTGCTTTTTAAACTTTATTTGATAAAATGTTTATGGAGGAAATATGGACATCAAAAACTTACATAATGTAGGAGAAAAAACAGCTAAACTTTTAAATAAACTAGGTATATATAATGATAATGATTTAATTAATTTTTATCCTTATAAATATAATGTTTATAATTTTTCAAAGGAATATATAGATAATATAACTTTAATTACAAGAGTTAAAATAGAAAGTAATCCTATTGTTATTTATATTAAAAAAAATTTAAACAAATTATCATTTAGAGCATCTTCTGATAAAAATATTATAAATGTTGTTATATTTAATCGAGCTTTTTTAAAAATAAATTTATTAGTAGGTAAAGAAGTTACTCTAATAGGTAAATATGATAGTAAAAAAAATTTATTTACAGCCTCTGATATTAAATTTAATATTGTTAATGGACAAATAGAACCTGTATATCATTTAGTAAAAGGATTAACTAATAATATAATAATTAAGATAATAAAAAGTAATTTAGAAAGTATTAATATAATTGATTATTTACCTATTGAATATCAAAATAAGTATAATCTAGTTTCTAAAAATAAAGCAATTAGTGATATTCATTTTGCTTGTTCTTTAGAAAGTATTAATAATGCTAAAAAAAGATTAATATATGAAGAATTATTTGAATTTAGTTTTAAGATGAATTATTTAAAAAAATTAAATCAAAAAAAGTTAAAAAATGCAAAAAAATTTGATGAGGAAAAAGTAAGTCTATTAATTAATAGTTTAGGTTTTTCATTAACCGATGATCAAAAAAGTAGTGTTAATGATATTTTAAACGATTTAAAATCAAATAAAAAAATGAATCGTTTATTACTCGGAGATGTTGGTTCAGGTAAAACTATTGTTGCCACTATTGGAATTTATGCTAATTTTTTAAGTGGATATCAATCTAGTTTAATGGCTCCAACTGAACTTCTTGCTTATCAACATTATTATTCAATTAATAGTATTTTAGATAAATTTGGTGTAACTGTTGAGCTAATTACAGGTTCAATGACAAAAAAAGAAAAAGAAAAAATATATGAAAGAGTAAAAAATAATGAAATTGATTTATTAATTGGAACGCATTCTTTACTAAATGATAATTTAATATTTAATAATTTAGGTTTAGTTATAACAGATGAACAACATCGTTTTGGTGTAAATCAAAGATTTACTTTACAAGATAAATCTATGTCTCCAGATATATTATATTTATCTGCTACTCCTATACCAAGAACATATGCAATGACTATTTATGGTGATTTAGACGTTTCATATATTAAAACAAAACCTTTTGGTAGAAAAGAGATTATTACAAAATTAAAAAAAGAAAATGAAATAAAAGAAGTTTTACATGATATGCTTGAACAAATTAAATTAGGACATCAAATATATGTTGTTTGCCCTTCAATTGATCAAAATGAAGAAAATGATTTAACAAGTGTAAATTTATTAAAAGATAAACTTAATATAGCTTTTAAAAATATGATTAATATTGAAATAATTCATGGTAAAATGAAATCAAATGAAAAAGATGCTATTATGAATGATTTTAAAAATAATCAGATAAAAATTCTTATTTCAACTACAGTTATTGAAGTTGGCATAGATGTAAAAAATGCTACGATGATGGTTATTTTTAATGCTGAAAGATTTGGCCTTGCAACACTTCATCAATTAAGAGGCAGAATTGGTAGAAATGAATTACAATGCTATTGTTATTTAATTAGTAGTTTTGATAATGATAGATTAAAAGTAATGGAAGAAAGTAATGATGGATTTTTTATTTCACAAAAAGATTTTGAATTAAGAGGTCATGGTGATTTATTTGGAATAAAACAAAGTGGTGATATGAACTTTAAAATTGCTAATTTAAAAAATGATTATAATATTTTATTACTTGCAAATGAAGATACAAAAAAATATATTGAAAGTAAAGAATATTTAAAAAATGATTATTATAAAAATATAGTAGATAATTTTTTAATTGTCGACTAATGTAAAGTATAAAAAAATCAATTGACTTTTTTTGAAACAAATATTATTATTAAAGTAGCATGATAGACACATCATGCTTGACCAATATCTTACGAATTATAATGTGAGGTGTGGTCAAACCAAAACCCCCTGAAGAGGCCATGCAAATGGCCTCATTTTTTGTTTAGCCCTTATTTTATAGGGGATTGCGACGTTTTTAAAATTGGTAAATTTCATTTTAGTTGCACGTTTAGTTACATTTGCGTGTTTTTTTGTGGATAACTATAAAGAAATATAAAGAAAAATAATATAAATATAAAGTAATGTAAGATTATGAATTCATCTTATTCATTAAGTCTACAATTTCATCCATTTTATTCTTAAATAGATGTGAATAAGTATTTAGTGTTTCATCTATCTTAGCGTGTCCAAGATATTTAGCAACAATCATAATACTTGCACCATTATTAATTAATAGAGAAGCACATGAGTGTCTAAAATCATGAATTCTTATTTGTTTAATACCTGCTTTTTGAGCAATGTCATTTTTGTTTCTTCTTAATACATCAGGATGAATAGGGTTAATATCACCAAAGACAAAATATTTTTGTGTAAACTGATATTGATGTTTCATATTGTATTCTTTTAACTTTTTAAGGTCATTTACAAGAATATCTGGTATAGGTAATGTTCTTGTACTAGTTCTTGTTTTAGGTGTAGTAATTTGCCAATATCCATGATCTCCACACATATTAGTCACGTTCTTTACAATTGATAATGTTTTATCTTCAAAATTAATATTATCCCAAGATAATCCTCTTAATTCGCCACGTCTTAATCCACAAAAATATAATGTTTCAAATAGTGCTTTAAATTTAATATCATCAATAACACTCATGAATTTTTGAAATTATTCAAAAGTATAAAAATCCATTTATTTTGGTAGAGAATTTGGATCATTAAATTTTTCCATTTTATTGTAGATAGGTGCAAAGTTAAAATCATGCCACTTAGTTCCATAGTTTAATAAATTCTTAAAAAACTTATAATAGCCATTTTTAGTTTTTAAAGCTAAATCCATTTTAGATATTTCAGTTCTCCATTTAAGATAATGAGATACAGTAAAATCTCTAATTTTAAGATTATCAAACATCTTAAGTGGAATAGAGTTAACTTGATATGTTCTTAAAGTAGTGTTTTTAACTTTATCAGATTTATATTCATAAAACTCCTAATATAAATCTTTGAATGTCATATCAGTAATATTTATTTCTCGTTTATCTACTTTAGTTAAGAAATCTCTCTCAGCTCGTTCTGTTTCTTTTTGAGTATGATACTTTTTAGATTTATATCTTTTTTTATTTCCGGTTATATCTCTAATGTATGTATAAAAATACCAGCATCTTCCATCTTTAGTACCATCTTTTTTACTGATTTGTCTAACAGCCATAAAATATCCTCCTTTCATTGTTAAACCACAGTCAATATAAATTTATACGAGTAGAGTTTAACATAAAATAAAAACAATCGTAATTGTGCGATTATTAAAAACGTAGTTTTGACAAATTAAAATTTAGAATTTTTTTATTATGTCTATCAATATATTTGAAATTAATGTATAATGGTTAATGAATTGTGAAGAAGGGAGGTAGAAACCTTGAAAAGATTAAATATATTTGTTGATGAAACTGGTGAATTTGGTTTTGGTAAAGGAGCATCTGAATTATATGGTGTATCATTTACATTTCATGAGCACGACGATGATATAATGCCAGAGCTTACAAAACTAAATGAACGTTTAGAGAGAATTGGATATACTAATATGATTCATATGGCAGACTTAATCATGAGACGTGAGGACTATAAAAATTTTGATATAGCTAAAAGAAAAAGTATATTCAATGCAATATATAATTTTTCAAGGAAGATACCTGTAAAATATCAAACTATTATAATAGATAAAAAATATACTGATAGTGCTAGAGTTTTAACAACTTTCTAGTGAAATAAATAAAATGATAAAGGAACATGAAACTTATTTTGAAAAGTTTGATCAAATTGTTATGTATTATGATAATGGACAAGAAACCTTAGGTACAATATTAGATTCTATATTTTTAAGATTTGATGGATTTGAACATAGAATAGAATTTGACCATAAAGAAAAAAGATTGTTTCAAGTATCTGATATGCTTACTTATATAGATAAGTATGATTACAAATATAAGCATAAAATGGAATTTACAAGAGGTGAGAAGTTCTTCTTTACTACAGCTGATATTCGTAAAATTTTAAAAGAACTTAGTAAGAAAAGATTTTAATTAAAAAAGCAACCACATGGGTTGCTTTTTTAAGCGGCGCTTGGCGCCAACACGGGTTTGATCCATTATTGTAATAATAGACCAAAGTAGATATAAAATTAATACCTACATTAATATTATACTACTCTACAATAGAATTATACCAAATAAAATTATTCATGTAAATAATTTATCAGGATATTTTTCCTTTGTTGGTTTATTAGTTTACACTATTAATTTAAAAAAATCAAGTTTTATAATACATTTTGTATTACTTTTTCCTTTAATTGATATTCAGCAATCTTCTTATAATAATCAATATCTATATTTAAATACTTAACAACTTCACTCATAGGGAGTAATCCTATAGGTAGAGTATTACCATCTTTTTCTAATTCTTCTTTAATCTTTCTTTTTAATTTAGAGGTATTAGTAATTCCTAAACCAGATAACTTTTGTAAGTCTTCGTTAGTACACCAAACTTTAGATATTATTTTAATCATTTCATTTGCATTCATATTTATTCCTCCTTATTTAAATTCTCTTAGTAGTTGTTCAAGTTCATTTATTTCATCATCTGAATATTGACTGGATTCACATTTTTTACCATGCCATAACATTACATCGTCTTTATCATAATCAATTATCTTTTCAAAGATATCTTCATTTAAAATACAACCATTTAATTCAGTTACATGAATATAGTTTTGTCTATATCCTTTCTTATCAATAAATCCTTATATGGCAGACATTCATAAAAACGTACTCGAAGTACCTGGTATAATCCGTCTTTACCGATGTTTGTTATAATAATAAAAAACATAAAGAAATCAAAATTTTAAACTTGAAATCTTTATGTTCAACATTATACGTGGTATAATTTTTATAGGTGATTACTTATGAAAGAATTAGAGAAAAAGATTGTTAGATTTGCAGAAGAAAGAGATTGGCTACAATTTAATACGCCAGAAAATTTAGCTAAATCAATTGCTATAGAAGCAGGAGAATTATTAGAGTGTTTTCAATGGAATAATAATTATGATAAGGATGAATTAAAACAAGAAATAGCAGATGTTATGAATTATTGTATCTTATTAAGTCATCAAATTGGTGTAGATCCTAAAAAAATAATACTTGATAAGATGGAAATATCTGCAAAAAAATATCCAATTGATAAGGCTAAGGGAAAGAGTACAAAATATAATAAACTATAGAAAATATGAAAAAATTAGTAAAAGAAGAGTTTTTAAAATTTTTTTCGAGGAAATTTTACGATAAAGTATTAAATGAATCTCTAGTATCTTTTAAAAGAAAAATGAAAAAAACGGATGCAAAAGATGTAATGTATAAAGCATATGAAAAGTTATTTAATTTTGATTATTTTGTAGGTAATCCAGCAGAATATATTTATTTATTAAAAAACGAATTTGTTGCTCGTATAATTCCCGTTTTTTCTTTAGAAGATGAGGCAATATACTTTTATTTATGTAAACAAATTGAAGAAGACATAGCTAATAATAGGATTCCAGGTACTTTTGGCGGATGGGTATTAGGTAGCAGTATAAAACAGCAGGAAGATGACGAAATACAATATGTATTCAACAGCTATAATCCTTGGTTATGGACTAAGTATTGGAAAGAATTTCAACATTATATATATTCAAATATAGAAAAGTACGATTATAAATTTGCCTTAAAACTAGATATTGCAAATTTTTATGATTCTATTAATATTGATATTCTTTCAAAAAAATTATATAAAATATGTTCAAAAGATAAATTTGAATATATAGAATTAATAATATATATTTTGAAATATTGGAACAGAAAATTTAATATCTATAGTGAAAATAATGTTGGGCTTCCTCAAAATGAATTTGGAGATCAGTCTAGATTACTTGCCAATATATATTTAAATGATTATGATTCAATAATGTATGAAATATGTACAAAGTATAATGCTATGTATTCAAGATATGCAGATGATCAAATTATTTTATTTAATACAGAGGAAGATATTAACAATATTATGTATGTGTCAAATGAGGAATTAAGAAAACTTGGATTAAATATAAATGCAGGAAAAACAAAAAAATACACGAAAGAGGAATTAATAGATTATTTTGTGTTTGAACCATTGCAATTACTAGAGAAAAATGAATATGATAACGCTACTGACGTATTTTTCAAGATAGTTGAAAAAAATAAGATTATTCAAAATGTTAGAAGTGATACATTCTTTCGAAGATGTTTATCAATTGGATTAGATAAATTTTCAAAAGAAAATAGAACTAAAATTTTAAATTATGTATTGAAAAAGGATTTTATAATTAATTCTAATTTAGACTATTTAAGCAAAATTTATAATAATTTAGATGAAGCAGAAAAAAAAGAATATATTGATAAAATTAAAAAATATTTTGAATTGATTAAATTTAATGGTTTTCATTATACAGTTATAAATTTTTTTAAAAAAGTGAAATTAAATGATGAATATAATGAATATATAAATAAATTGAGGTGAATGAAATGTTGGTATATGAAGGAATAAAATCGGGTTTTATAGATGATGTTAATTTAAATAAAATCGTTGATAAAATTTATGATAAATATAAACAATTTTTTGGTAGAACAAGTGAATCTCAATTAAATTCATGGAAAAATTCTATGCAATATATGAGAGGTGTGTTAGATGATAGAGAAATACCTGATAATGCAGGTGTAGCAATTGAATTTAATATACCAACAACTTCCAAAAGAATAGATTTTATATTATCTGGTAGAGATGGAAACAAAAAAGATTCTGTTATTATAATAGAATTAAAACAATGGGAAACTTGTAGTGCTGTAGAAGGAAAAGATGGAATTGTATCTACTTTTACTGGTGGTGGAATTAGAGAGGTTACGCATCCATCTTATCAAGCTATGAGTTATGCAAATTTAATTAAAGATTTTAATGAGACGGTACAATTAGATGAAATAGGATTATATCCATGTGCTTTCTTACACAATTATGATTTAAGAGATGATGATCCTATATGTAGTAGCCAATATCAAGATTATATAAAAGAAGCTCCAATGTTTGGTACTAATGATTTTGAAAAACTTAGAAAATTCATTAAAAAGTATATTGTTGAAGGTGATGATAGGGAACTATTATATAAAATAGAAAATGGTAGAATCAAACCTTCAAAAAGATTGCAAGATTCTTTAGCTAAGATGTTACAAGGTAATAGAGAATTTAACATGATCGATGAACAAAAAGTAATCTATGAGAATGCAATTAGAATGGCTATTGATACATTGTCAAGCAATAGTAAAAATGTATTAGTTGTTCAAGGCGGACCAGGGACAGGGAAATCAGTTCTTGCAATTAATTTATTAGTAGAATTTACAAAAAGAAATATGACTAGTTTCTATGTAACTAAGAATGCGGCTCCTAGAGCAGTATTTAGAGATAAATTAAAAGGTTCATTTAAAATGACTTATATTAATAATTTAT
>JAQXPH010000004.1 GCA_029100545.1 bacterium
AATTTTTTTACTTGAGCATCTGTAAATAATATTTTTGACATTATTATCACCAACTTTCTTATATTATACAATAAGACATAATAAAAACCTATAAAGTAGGTCTCTCTTTTTTTTAGAGTCCACTTTATAGGTTACATTTTATATTTTTAAATCTTTTTATCTTCTTTATCAATTAAAATTTCATGTATAATTTCTTCTTTATTACCAAGATCAATTTCTTCAATTCTATCTACCCTACACTTTTCAGCCTTTATAATTGCTTTTACTTTACCAACACATTCATTTAAGTTATCATTAATTACAACATAATTATATTTTTTATAATTATTTATTTCATTATAAGCAGTTTTAAATCTTTCAACTACAACTTCTTTACTTTCAGTTTTTCTTCCAATTAAACGATTTTTTAAAGTTTCCATATCTGGAGGCATAATAAAAATAAACAATGCTGATGGTATTATTTTTTGAATATTAATTGCTCCTTTAATATCAATTACTAAAATTACATCTTTACCTTTATTAATCATTTCTTCAACTTTATCTTTAGGAGTACCATAATAATTATTATTATAAATTGCATACTCTAAAAAAATATTATTTTTAATATTTTCTTCAAATTCATTATTAGTTACAAAAAAATAATCTTTTCCAGAAATTTCTGTATTTCTAGGTTTTCTTGTAGTCATTGATATAGATAAATATAAATTATTACATTCATTTATAAGTTTTTGACATATAGTATCTTTTCCAGCACCTGATGGACCTGATATTACTATTAATAATCCTTTTTTATTAATTTTTAGCATGTTTTCTCCTTTAATATTTAGTTATTATATACAAAAAGATTTAAATAATTTATTTAAATCTTAAATTTATTTTTTTCTAAGTGTTCTTACAACTTCAGTTGCCTTTTCTTTACCGTTTAAAAGTAATGATATACTTTGTCCCTTTGATAATTTATAAATAATTTCACTAATATTTTCTGCACAATCTACTTCACAAAACCATGGACATTTTTTTATTTCTTCAGGTAAATAAGTAAGATTAGTAGAGTATACTTTAGAAATAAGACCTTCATCATAATATTTTTGAAATTTTTGAGTTCCTTCTGTAAAAAGAACAAATGTTGAAGCAAGAGATATTTTATTAGCACCTTTATTTTTCATCATCTTTGCACAATCAAGTATTGAAGAACCTGATGCTATCATATCATCAACAATTAATAAATTTTTTCCTTTAACATCTTTTCCTAAATATTCATGAGCTACAACTGGATTTTTTCCATTAACAACAATACTTAAATCTCTTCGTTTATAACAAATACCGACATCAACGCCTAACATATCAGCATAAAATCTTGCTCTATCCATAGCACCAACATCTGGACTAATAACTAAATAATCATTTATATTATTTTCTAATTCATTATTTCTACTCATTGCTTCAATAATATTTGCAGTTGGATAAAAATTATCAAATGATGAACATGGAATTGCATTTTGAATATTAGGATCATGAGCATCAAAAGTAATTATTTCATTTACACCAAGTCTTTCAAGTTCTTGCAATGCCATTGCACAATCAAGTGATTCTCTTCCTTTTCTTCGATGTTGCCTAGATGCATATAAAAGAGGCATAATAACATTTATACTATTAGCGTGTCCCATTGTTGCACATATAAATCTTTTTAAATCTTGAAAATGTTCATCAGGTCCAATATAAGAAGTTTTGCCATACATCTGATATGATAAATTATGATTTCCAATATCACATAATATATATACATCTTTATTTCTTATTGAATCATTTATAACTACCTTAGCTTCTCCATTATTAAATCTTATTTGAGTTGTATTTACAATAAAACTTTGATTTGTTCCGAATGATTTTTGTAAATAATTATCTACTCTTTCACCTAAAACTTTAGCATTATCCATTACAATTAATCTTAAATTATCTTCCATAAATCCTCCCAATAAAAAATAAACTAGAAAAAATCTAATTTATTTACAAGCTCCTTCTCCAGGTTTACTTCCACTTACATATTCTTGACCAAGCATAGAACAACTTGTTTTTGTTATAGCATCTTTTAAATATCCACCAAAATAATTTACTAACGCAATAGCAAGTACTGATACAAGTGCAATAATTAATATATATTCCACAAGTGCTTGACCTTTTCTATTCATAACAAACCTCACATTCATTGTACCTTATAATAATATCTTTGTCAAACTTCTTCATCAACATTTGTAAATAAAACTTTTTTAGAATTTTCAATATTTTTCTTAAGACTTTTTTCACGTAATTTTCGAAGCACTTTAAGTCTTTCTTCAATTTCAATTTCTTCAAGTTTTTTAAGTGCTGAAGAAGTCATTGTATTTCTAATAACATTTTCTGACGCCCAAGAAAATATTTCACAAATTTCTAATTCATAACATACATAATATACAATTAAATTATTAATAAAACTTTTTATATCAGTTTCTATTAAAAAATCTACATTTTCCTTATACTTTTCATCATATTCTACTGGAAAAACTTGTAAAGAAGTAAATTCACTTTTAGAAAAGTTATAATAATGATTATAATAAATAACAATTTTACTATAACTTCCTTCATTTACTGCTTTTGTTAAAGTATCTTTTAACATATTAATTTCTTTATAAAAATCTTCTTTAGCAACTTTAACTATAGTTTTATCATCTTCATAGGCAATTTTTCTTCCTATAATTATTTTATAATCATCTTTAGTTTCCTTAATTTTTTGAGAAACAACATAATTGTATGAAGAACAAAAACCATAATCTGAAGCAATATATATATTTAAAACAGGTTTAGTAGGATCAGGTTTAATAGAATTTTTATCTAGTACAATATTATCATTATAAATAATCGAAGAAATTATTTTTGTTAATACTGAACTTGTCATTCCAAATTCTTCAACTTTGCTTTTCGCAGAATTTATTCTAACAAGGGAAAATAAATTCATAACTTGAACAATTGGTTTTATATTCTTCATTTTTCCTCCTACATAATAGTTACTATTCTTGTTTTAAAATAATCATCTAAATATTTTAAATAATCTGAAATACTTTCATTTTCTTTAATTTTTCTAGGTTTATCAACAATATCATTTGAATCAATCAACATTTGAGTAATATCTTCAATCATTTTTTTACTATCAATTGATATTAAGGAATTTTTACTTAATTGAAATATCATTTTTTCTCCTTCTTCATTATTATCTAATACTTTCATTGCATAAGCACAAGAAATTCCCTTATAATTAATTACTTTTAATATAAGATATTCTTCATCTTTTTCATCTTTTAATGTTTTACCTATATAATCGTTCATTAATCCTCCTTTAATACACTTAATGAGTCAATATTTCTATTTAATAGACCAATATTTCCATTTAATACCGATGCATCATTTAATAAATCTATTACAAAATTATTAATTGTCAGAGTAGCACTATTAATATTTTCATCATAATAAATAAAACTATCATTTTCATAATTATAAATCATTATATAATTATTATTTACTTTTACATAACTAAATTCACTTAAATTAATAGTATTATCATTATATTTTAATACACTACTATAAGGTATAAAATAAAGGTCTAAATTATCATATAAAAAGAAATTATTTTTAATATATTCTTTACCATTAGAATTAATAATAAGCACATCATTATTTTTACTAATAGTACTATATTTTGGTAATTTATAACTAATATTATTTTTATTATAAAAAATTACAATCATATTATCTGGAATTACTATTTTTGTAAAAGCATCATAATATAATAAATTATCTTCATCAAACTCAGATTTAATATCAATTATTCTATTATCTTGATAACTTACTATTGCATCATGATATATTTTATCATTTATAACATACTGATATAATTTTTCTTTTTTTGTAATAATATTAATTTTATTTTTTTCATTTAATTTTTTTACAATAATTACACTAGCAATAATAATGATAATTAAACCTAATATAATAGAAATAATTATATAATTTTTTTTGATAAATTTAATTATTTTTTTCATATGAATCCTTTCTTATATCCTTTAAAAATTTTAAATGAGTAAATATATAGAAAAATAAACCAAATACATTAATAATTATTTGTAAAAATAAATATATTTTATTACTATCTTCATTAAGTTTTAAAGTATTTATTAAATTTGCTAAATAAATTAATGCTAAATTTACAATATTAATAAATATATCAATAATTAAACTTTTAGGTTTTAAAACAAGTGCAAAAGCTGTAATAATTAATATTAAACTTACTAATATTATTGCAAGAGTTAACTCAATTTTAAATACTAATATATAACTTAAAAATATAAAATTTATAGCTACTAAACTTAAAGCAAATATTTCATTATTTTTCATATTCATAAGTAATCCATATAAATGATAATTGGTTTTGTTTTTGCGTTTAATAAATAATGTTAATGAAAATATAAATACTAAAAATACTGCGAAAATAACAATAAAATATAAATATTTTTTTAATAATTCAATCATTTTTCTTTTTCTCCTTGAATCATTAAATTAAATACATTATTACTATTCATATATGATGCTTTAATATTTTTATAGTGAATTTCCTTACCATTATACATTATATCAACATTTCCATTTAGTTCTCCAATAATTGGAGTATAATCAAGCATTACTAATAAGTTATATTTTTCATCAGTAATTCTAATATATTCACAATTATTATAAGTAGTAAGACCTGTTTTAATTTCAAAAACATTTACAGTCATTTTATTACTATTATTTTCCATTGTATTTACCTATATATAAGAAGCTTAATTCATCTATATAATCATATTTACCAGTTAAAATATTTTCTACATCGTTTAGTATATCTTCAATATCAACTTTAACTCCCGGCATATTTGTAAATGCTTCAGAAGCAAATAATGGTTGCGAGAAATAATTTCTAAGTTTTCTTGTACGATAGAAAATATTTTTATCTTCATCAGATATTTCATCTACACCAAGTATTGCAATAACTTCCTCAAGTTCATCATATCTTGTATAATATGCAAGAGTTTTTTTAAGTAAATCATAATGTCTTTGACCAATAATATTTACATCAACTAGTTTTGATGTACTTTTAAATACATTAATTGCGGGATATAAACCTTTTTCACTCATTTTACGATCAAGAGTTATTTGGCCATCCATATAAGATGAAATATTTTGAACAGCTTCATCATTTAAATCATCTGCAGGAACATAGATTGTTTGAAATGAGGTTATTGCGCCATCTTTAGTTGATGATGCCCGTTCTTCTATTTTACTAATAAGTTCATTCATATTTGCCATATAACCATTTTCAACAAGTATTTCTTTTAATTCCATTGATATTTCACTTCTTGCTTGGATAAAGCGATATACATTATCTATAAATATAAGTGAGTCTTTCTTTTTCTCATCTCTTAAATATTCGGCTACAGTAAGTCCTGATTCAATAGATTTACTTCTTGAAACTGGATTTGATCCCATTTGACCAAATACTAGACAAATTTTATCAAGAAGATTATTTTTTTCCATTTCATCAATTAATTCTTTACCTTCTCTGGAACGTTCACCTGCTCCAATAAATATTGCATTAGCAGAAGTAGAATTATAGATATTATGAATAAGTTCACGAATAAGTACAGTTTTTCCAACTCCTGCTCCACCAATTAATCCTATTTTAAAACCTCTTTGAATTGGAGCAAAAAAGTCAATTATTTTAATACCAGTCCAAAGTGGTTTAGAATCTAAATCTAAGTCTTTTAAACTTATTGTATTATTAGATGTAACTATTCTTTTTTCAGATGTAAATGGTTTTCCATCAATAATATGACCATATGAATCAAATACTCTACCAATTGCTCTATCAGAGTATTCCATTTCTATTCCTTTAGCTTTTTTAATTAATTTAGTACCTTTTTTTAAACCGTGATTAGAATTTAATGTAATACATGTTGCTTCAACTGAATCAATAATAACTACTTCAAATTCAAATTTTCCATCTTCAGTTGTAAGAATATCACCTACTTCAAGATCATTAGAAGATAAAATAACTTTAATAGAAACATCTAAAATACTTATAATTTTACCTACTATCATTATTTTACCTCCTTAATATCATCAAATAGAACAACCATCTGCTCTTTTGTTAAAGGACTATATTTATATTGATTTAATTTAGAAAGAATTTTTTGACCTTCAACCATTCTATTTTTCATATTCTCACCTAAATCATCTAGATTTACAAGTTCATAAATATCTCTAATTTCTAGATAAGATAGTAAATCTTGTTTAATTTTAATACCAACTTTTTTCATTTCTCTTGATTGAACTTGACCACCAAGTCTTGATACAGAAAGTCCATAATCTATTGCCGGTCTTTCTCCTTTATTAAATTTTTTAAGTGATAATACAAGTTGTCCATCACAAATTGAAATAATATTAGTAGAAATATAATCAGTTATATCTCCACTTCTAGTTTCAACTACTGGTATCATAGTAATTGATCCACCGCCAATATGTTGACAACCATTTTCAAGAAGTCTTGCATGAGTATAAAATATGTCTGATGGATAAGCATCTCTTCCAGGAACTTTTCGAGCAGCAAGAGACATATGACGATAAATATCGGCATGTTTCTTTAAATCATCAAAAATTACAAGAACATCCATACCTTGCATCATAAAAAATTTGGCAAGACTTGTAGCACCATAAGGCGTAACAAAACTTTTCGCAGGTAAATCATCAAAAAATGATGCAACAATTATTGTATAACTCATAGCGCCAATCTTAGTAAGTTCATAATATATTTCTTTTACTTCTTTTTTGGTTTTACCAATAGCAACATATATACAAAGCATTTTACTATTTTTTTGATTTGCAATCATATCAAGACAAATTTGAGTTTTACCAGTTTTTTTATCACCAATAATTAATTGTCTTTGACCTTTACCTATGGGATAAAATAAATCTATACCTGCAATACCAGTTAAAAATTCACGATTAACTTCACTTCTTTCAACAAGTTCAATTGGTTTTGTTTCTACATCAAACTCTAAAAGAGTATCAAATTTTTTACCTGTAATTAAATCATTACCAAAAACATCTACTACTTTACCTAAACTATCCATTGAAAAAGACACTTTAAAGTTTTTATTTAAAGTGTAAACTTTATCACCAATAACAATTGGAGCATCTTGTTCAACTAAAGAAATATTAACTGTACTTTCATATATTGCAGAAACGTAACCCTTTGCTTTATTTAAAATGCTAACACTTTCATAAAAAGCAACATCTTTAAGACCTGCAACTTCAATCATACTCCCAGAAATATTTACTACTTTTCCGGTAGAAAATACATTTTCGTTTGAGTCGATATCCTTCATTACATTTTTAGCAATTTCATCCCACATAATACTCATGTATCACACATCCCTTTCATTTATGCTATAATCATAAATTTTATCTTGATATTTGATTATTATTCCTTTATATACATCATCACTATAAATTGTTTTTATATATGGACTAATGTAATTATAATTTTTATTTTTATTACCAGTTAATACTTCAATTACTGGATTTGTTCTTTCAATAATTAAATTTAAATCTAATAAAAATTTATTTAATCTAAATTTATGAGTTTCAATATAATCATGAAAAACATTATATTCTTCATCAGAAAGCATTTTACTTATTTCATTAATTTGACTTTCTTTATTAAGCATCTTTAATTTATATATTAGATTAGGACTAAATCTATCTAAAATACTTTGATATATTTTATTATTTTCATCAATACTAATATTTTTAATAAAGTTTTTTAATACTTTTTCTTCATCAATATTAAATATTTCTTCAACTTTATTAGCTACTTTTAAAGCATTTTCTTTTTCATAATCAGTATGATTATATATATCAAGTAACTCCTTATCTAATGATTTTTCCTCTATTACATCCTTTTTATTCTCAACATCTATTTTTTCTTCATCTTTTTTAAGTAATTTTTTATTTTTCTCATCAATTTTACTATCCATTTCTTGCATATTTTTAAAATAGTAATTTTGACTTTCTTTATTTATACTTTCAATAAGTTTTTTTAAAGATAAAAACATTACAATTGAAAGCACACCAATTATTATTATTAAAACTATTATTTCCATTAACTAACAAATGGGTTAAGATATAAAAGAATATAAATAAATGCAAATAAGAATAGTAAAAATACTGATAAAACTACTAGAATAGTCATAATTGAATGAATAACATCATTCTTAGTTTCTGGATTTCTTCCAATAGATTCAGCTACTTTACCTCCCATAACACCTAAACCAATGGCAAGTCCTAGAAATGTTAATCCTAAGATTATACCAACGGCAATCATTGTTGCACCTAAAACACTTTCCATTTAAAATCACTCCTTTTTTACATTTTAAATTTGTATGTAGCAATTACGCCAACATTTTCAGAATTAAAAACCCCATCCTCAATAACAATTTCAAAAGTACTACCAACTACACTAAAATTAAATACTCCACTATAACCATCATGACTTTTAGCATTTATTATATTTAAATTATTATCAGTAGAGCTAAGCACTCCGTCAATATATAAATTTGCAACTGCGCTATCTAAACTATCATCTACTTTCAATATATATGATACACTATTATTACTTACTTTTTCAAGAGTAATTTGACCTTTTACATTAAGAGTTTTAATATCTAACATATCAAATTTTTTACTTACTAAATTACCATCAACCATATAATCATAGAAAAAATCTAAATGATATAAAGTATTAGAGTTTAATCCTTTTAATGTATAATTTGTTTCACCACTTGCAAGTTCATAAGTTCCTACAAAAACATCATTTGTATATACATTTACATAAACTTTAGTAAATTCTGTAAGTGGATCATATACCATATAAGTTAAATCAATGCTAGAATTACTTGCTTTTGCATCAAATATTGTAGTTTTATGAGAAACATATTTATTTTCAGTTACTGTTTCATAAATATTATTAATAAATATTTGTTCTTCTTCATATATATTCGAAGGATTATCATTGTCATTTGAACTATCTAGATGTTCTTTTTTTTGTTCTTTATATTTATTTGTTGAACCTTTAATTTTAGTTAAATCAATTTCTTCATTATTTAATATTAATATTTCTTCATTTGTTTTAAAATTAAATGTATCAGTAATTAAATTAAGTATACCAAATGATTTATAATTTATTACATTGTTATATACATAAGAATTACCTACTTTATCTAAATCAATTAATAAATAATTTTCAGTAGTAAGTAAATCATCTTCAGTTTTTATTGTTTTACCAGTAACTAAATATCTTCTATCTTCAATTTTAAATATTTTATTTAAATAACTACTGAAAATAGACTCTCCACTATATTTTTTTGTTTCTCCATTTTCAAGTATTTCATAAAAAGTACCTAGTAATGTAATTTCATTATCTGAAGAATTATATATAACTATATTTTTACCAAGACTAATTTTACTTTCTTTATCAATTAAATAATAATTACCAAAAAAATCTTTTTTAGCATAGGTGGTATCTTTAATAGTGACAAGTTCTTTATCACTATTAAAGATATAGCTTACAGGTGATATTTTATATTTTTTATTATAATCTTTTATCTTATATATAATAAATATTGATACTACTACTAAGCAAATAATTACAAATAAAGATAAAAGTGTAATATAAATTTTATTTTGTTTATTTAACTTTCTCATGAAGATACTCCTGTTCTAGTAAATGTTGAACCACCTAAGATATAACATTCACTTCTTTCTTCATTCCATTCATTTGTTGAACTATTTGATTCACACTTATCTTGAGTGTCTAATGTACTTGCAATAGGTCCTCCTAAATAGAATTTATAAGTTATTGTATAACCAGCATTTTTAATTGATAAATCATCATTATATAGATATGGAGCATGTTTCAAAATCATTTGATAATAACTATCTCCTACTTCAGAATCAGAAGTTGAACCAGTTTTATAAACTATTTTGTCTTCTTCATTATCTGATTCTTCATCAAATATTTTACTTCCAGATATTATTAAACTTCCTCCACCACTT
Organism: bacterium; assembly: GCA_029100545.1. Taxonomy (GTDB): domain Bacteria; phylum Bacillota_I; class Bacilli_A; order RF39; family UBA660; genus UBA6448. The sequence goes on from JAQXPH010000004.1 coordinate 10,180, forward strand.
TCTGGAACAATAGTGTACGCAATACCAGCAACATAAGCTTCTTGAGGTATATAATCCTCACCTTCAGTATTTATATCTTTCATAATATTAGCGGCATACCCAAAACGAAGAGTTGATTTACCTTGAATATTACTTAATTCATCAATATAATTTTCTGCAATATATTGAACTTTACCTACACTAATATGATAATTATTTAAAGTATAAACTAAGAACCTATCAAAATGATGTTCACTAGGAGTAACTCCATCATTATTTATATAAGTATCATATTCTACTATAAAATAATATTGAGTATCTTCTTGTAAAGAAGTATATTTTATGTTATTATTCGATGAATATATATTTAAATTTTGAGTTGTACCATCAACTTTAATATAGCTTGATTGATCACTAGAAAGTCTTGCTAAATAAGCTGTATAATTACCACTTGTAATAACCTTATCTAAATCTGTAAATATTAATTTAAAATCTAAATAATATCCATCTTCATCATTATAATGACTTGATTTAATAACATCAAGTTTTGGTGATAATAATGATCTTACAGACAAATCATTATTATATATTTGATAAGTTTTTTCGCCTTCAAAAGTATCAACTGTTGCACTCATAATGACATTATAATTTTTATTAAATACAAAGTCATTTCCAGTTATATCATAAATTGATGATATATTATATTTATTATCATTAACACATACATTATTTCCTAGTACATTGTAATATGGATTTGTACAACTTTGAATATTTTCTACGCAATAACCATTAGAACAAATGTTATAACTAATGTTTTTAATTCCTATTAATTCATCAAGATTATAATCAAGCTTTAAAGTTCTTAATAAATAATCATCAGTTGAATTAACACTAAAGGATGCATTAGTAATATTTACATTTGAATAATTTAACGTAGTAAATGTTTTAGTATAAACATCATAATTTTGACTTAAAGCATCAGTTAAATAAGTTTTTTTATTATTAACCATCATATATGCTTTTAAATTATATGTTTCATTTACGTTTAAACCATAAAGTACAATATAATATGAAAGAGTTATAGTTTTACCATCATAATCAGAATTATTAAATGTAATTTTACTATTTAAATAATCAAAATTATAATCAGTAATGCTTACGCCATCTACATTAACATCAAGTAGACTAACTAAATAGTTTCCATCATTTGGAATATTTATTTTATATTCACTATTTTCAATAATACCAATTTGACTAGTAAGTTCATCTTTATTAACTTTTATTAACTTACTATTATTTTCATTTGTAACTTCTAAATATAAATAACTTTTACCATCTTCTTTAGTTAAATCACTTTCTTTAATACCAGATAAACTCATATAAAGTTTTGCACCATTAATAGTTTCTTTTAAACTATCCATTTTAAGTGCTGGAATAACTTTTGAATAAGTAAACATATTATCTAAAGTACTAATTTCATCAAAATTTAACTCACTTGCAGTAATAGATGTATCTTTATAATTAACTGGAATAACAGCACCATATTCATTAATTTTATAATCAAAATATGAACTAATTAAAAAGTATGTTTTACCTCCTAAAGTATATTGTTTTGATGCATCATTTTGTAAATATATTGTTCCTTTTAAATGATTATTATTTGAAGTATAATCATTTTTAAGTGTTTCATTATCATCGATTAAATATCCTTTATCTATAGTACCTTTAAATGGATAATATGAACCAAGAGCTGAATCACTTTTTTGAAGTTTATTAAATAGTACTAAATATTTATTTTCTTCATCAAATGTTTTAATAACATAATTTTTATTTGTTTCACCATATAAACCGATTTTACCAGAATCATATAATCCCTCTAAAGTAACTGTAATATTTTGATTTTTTAAATCACCAAAATATGAACCAAAATTACTAGAATTATATAATTTAGAATAATCTAAATATAAACAAATATCTTCTTCATTACAAGTTGAAATATATGCTAAATGAAGTAAATTAGTATCATTTGTACTATCATAATTCCATACTTTATTATTACTACTATTACTTAAATCAGTATAAGTAATTATATTTCCTCCAATACTTTGAGGAAATGAAGATGATATATTATAATTTATATTTTCAATTTTAAATGATTTATTATTTGAAGTAATAGTTAAATTATATGAACTAATTTTATTAATTATATTTTGATCTCCATTAAGTTTTAAAACTAATAAGTTATTATATTTTAAATTACCATTTTCTTTAATAATTTCATAACTTAAGCTTGATAGATCTCCAATTCCTTCAAAAGTTTTAGATAAAACATTTACATATTCAGTTGGATAATCATTTGAATTAATAAGTTTAACATTTAAATAAATATTATATATATCATTTTTGGTTAAAGATATTTTACTACAAGTAAATTTCGAAGATTTAAAATTACCTTTAGTGCAGTTTACATTTTCACCACTAACAACATCATTTTCATTAACATTATAGTATAAGTTATTATCCACCAAGGCATTATCTATATCTTTTATTTCATATTTATAAGTAATGTAATTACTATCACTTATCCAAGGGAATATGTATATAGTTGGTTTTTCTTTTTCAACATTTATAATTGAACTTTTTACAGGTTCTGGTGTATTAATACTACCTGATGCAAATGGATAAGTTATATACTCCCCACTATCAGTAAATCTTAATGATAAAGTATAAGTTACTATATAACTATGACCTCTTTGTAAATAAGAATGATCACTAAAATTTAATGTTTTTTCAGGTAAACTTTCAGTTTCTGTTAAAACTAAATCATCACTAATTTCTAAAGGATTTGAAATATTATTAATATCGCTTTCATTTGTAACATCATATATTTTATAATTAATTTTCTTAATATATTTTCTAATATATGTAGTACTTATACTTTCTACTAAAGAAGGAGTTATTTTAAGACCTATAGTTGTATCATCTTTTAAAGTGTTAATAGTTCCATTATTAGGTATTTTTTCTACTAAAATAGTAGCCTCTCCTGAAGTTAATCCTAAAAGTGCTTCATTTATTTCAAAAGCAAGAGACATTGGATCAAATTCAATATAATCCGTTCCACTTACACCATTTTTAATATATATAACATAATTTTTAGAAATTAAACCATCACTATGAAGTTCCATTAATTTATCTAAAGTTAAGCCAAAATCTGCTAAAGTAATAGTTTTTGTTCCTTCAAAATAACCTAAAATATCTTCAGTAACATGTAAAGTAGCTATCATAGTATTATCAAGTTTAGTACCTTCACAAAGTTCAATATCAAAACTTGTCATATTATCTTTAATTCTTTCTGGTGTTGTATCAGGTAAACTAAAATTAATATTTAATCTGAAAATATCATTAAATGCTTCTTCATCAGTTAAATTTACTGATTCCATATGGGTATTAATTTTATTAGCAATTGATGTAAATATTTGAACTCGATCTATTAATGCATTTCCTGCAGGTCTTTCTTCATCATTTAAATCAACATAACCATACAAATCAACAATATAATTAGTACTACTACTTAATTTATCAATATTAATATTAGCACATTTAGTAGTTTCGCTTTCATTTTCACATGGAATATATTCAATGTCTGAAGTTGCTACTTCGCCAGTAGATGAATTTTTATATTCTATATAACTTCTTTTTGATGTATCTAAAGCATTATCAGGATCATAAATAATAAGTAATCCACTCATTGTTGTTGCAGTAATTGTAATATTTTTAGTATTCATTGAAGGGCTTTGTTTACTTCCAATATTAAAATCTACGCTATTTTCAGTTTGATATTCAATAGTTTTTTCATTATCATTTAAACTAATTACTGCATTATAATAATAATATTTGTTTTTTTCTAAAGGATTTTCATATTTAAATTCTACTTCATTAAAATTATCTTTTTTAATACTTTTAACTATATTACCAGTTTCTTTATCATAAATATTATAAGTCACTTCTTTAATTGATTTATCAGGATCAGTAACATTATCTAATTTAAATTTAACAGTATAATCTTTTTTATTTACTCTAACACTTGCACTTGGTAAAATACTTGAATTTTTAAATGGATTATATTTAAGAGTTTTAGTTGTAATAGCGCTTGCTGAGCCATCAGGATACATTACTGCACCAAATGATATATTTTCTATTTTAGCGGTGTATTTTTTATTACTATTTAAATTTTTAAATACATAATTAATATCACTTTTTTCATTATTAAATTTTAAACTATCTACAAGATTATTATTTTCATCATATAAATTTAAAGTTGCCGAAGTAAATGTCGATTTATCATCTAGTTTAATATTATATGATAGTTCATTATTGGTTTTGTAATCATTTTCTAAAGTTACACCAATATTTGTTGTATTAAATACTCTTTGAAACATAACATAATCACTAATTAAACCAGAGTTTCCTTTATATGAGGCATAAATAGTTAAAATATATTTTGAATTACTTGCTAGACCATCATATGAATAATTATTTATTTTTTCATAATTTCCATATTCTTTTAAGTCTATTACTTCATTTGTTTTAACATTTAAAAGTTTTGTTTTAACAGTTGATGTAATAAGTTTATTATCATCAATTACACTAAAATCAACATTAATTTTATGACTATTAGCACTACTTGATAAAAGTTCAACATAAGGAGCACTTTTATATTCTGTAACAGTTTCAACTTGATATCTATCTTCAACTTTTATATTTGGTTTATTTTCAGTAGTAGTATTATTATTTTCTTTATCATCACTTTGATTATTTTCATATGAAATATCAATATTTTGATCACTATTAATTACAATTTCTTCAAGTTTAACTTTTTCTTCATCATTATATAAAATATTTTTTTTACTTAAATCAATTTTAACATTATCACCAGCAAGTATATAACATTCTGATGAAATAGTTTCAATATTTAAATCACTACTATTAATTTTTACTATATTTTTTTCAGTAAATTCAATCTCATAATAATAATTTTCAAGCATTTTATCAGAACTAGAAAGTTTTAATTTTAAATTATTTCCTGCCACTAAATATTTATTATCACTAATTCTTCCAATAAAATAATCAAAACTAATATCTTTATCTTTAGTACTTATTTGATATTTATTATCTTTATATTCAATTAAATAATTACTTTTAATGTTATAATAAGATACATATTTTTCATTTAAATCATCAAGTGGCATTAATACTCCAGTAGTTAAATAATTAATAGATTTATTATTATAAAATGCAAAAGAATATTTACTTACAACAGTTTTTTCATCATCTTTATTATCAAAAATAATATCATCACTGTAACCATTTTTATATTCTGTACCACTTAAAAAATATGTCTTTGTTGGAGCATCTTTATCTGTAATGCTTACATAACCATCTGCATAAAATATTGGTTTATCCTTAAAAGCAAATTTATATAAAGAAAATACTAAAGTAGAAAAAGCTATAATGCTAACTAAAATTATTATTACAAGTGACTTATTTTTCATATCAATACCCTTCTTTATTATACAAATATATTGTATCAAAATATAGATACAAAAACAAGAAAAAAAGACTATTTCTAGCCTTTTTTATTTTACTAATTTAAAGCGTCTTTTAATTTGCTACCAGCTTTAAATGATGCAACAGTTTTTGCAGGAATTTTTAGAGGTTCTTTAGTTAATGGGTTAATTCCTTCTCTTGCAGCTCTTTTTTTAGCAGAGAAAGTACCAAAACCAACTAAAGCAACTTTTCCTTCTTTTTTAAGTCCTGAAGTAATTCCTTCAAGGCAAGCATCTAATGCACGAGCAGCATCAGCTTTTGATAAGCCAGCTTTATTAGCAATAAATTCTACTAATTCAGTCTTTGACATTTTAATTTACCTCCTATATTATTTATAAGGCACTTTACCTTACAAATTAACCATATCAAACTTTTAGGACAAAATCAACAAAAAAAGTGCTTTTTTGTGTTTTTTTTGCACTTTTTTACTTAAATAACAATAGCAATTAAATTATTTGCTCCTTTATTAACAATTTTAGTTACAGTATTTGCAAGTTTAAATCTAGCATTATCTGGCATCATTGCAAGTTTTGCTTCAATTCCTTCTTTAACAATTTGTTCTAAACTTCGACCAAATATTTCACTTTGCCAAATACTATTTTTATCATTTTCATAGTCTTTCATAATATAATCAATTAATTCTTTTGATTGTATTTCTGAACCAATAATAGGTTCAAATGTTGATTCTACATCTACTTTTATTAAATGTATTGAAGATGCTTTAGCTTTAAGTTTGACACCAAATCTACTACCCTGTTTAATAATTTCTGGAGTAGATAATTGCATATCTTTAAGAGTTGGATGCATTATTCCATATCCAGTATTTTTTGCCATTTTAATTGCACTTTTAATATTTTTAAGTTCACTTTCATTTTCATTAAATGATATAAACATATTAAGTAAACTAGATTTAGTAATTGTCTCATTTCCAATTGATTCTTTTAAAACAGTTTCAAATAATTCATCACTACTTTCTAGCGTTATTGTTACATCACCAGTTGAAGAATCAAAATTAGATATATAACTTTTAGAAATATACTCACTTTCCATAAATATATTATTTATAATATCAACATCTTTTAATTTATTTACTTTAAAGGCTGCTTCTTTTATTTTTTCAATGTAATGCATTTTGATTTCATTATCATTTTTTAAAATATCAATCCATTTTGGTATTTTGACATTTACATTTACTACAGGAAATTCATATAATGCTGTTTTAAGCATATTTTGTAATTCATTAGTTCCAACTTTATCTACACTTGATGCAATAACTGGTACATTATATTCTTCTTCCATTTTTTTAGCAAGTTCAAGGGTTTCACGATTATCAGGATGAGTAGAATTTAAAATTACAATAAATGGTTTTCCTATTTCTTTTAACTCATGAATTACTTTTTCTTCAGCTTCTATATAACTATCTCTATCTATTTCAGTTATTGAACCGTCTGTTGTAACCACTATACCTATTGTAGCATGATCTTTTATAACTTTTTCCGTACCAATTTCTGCGGCTTCCGTTAAAGGAATATAATCATCATACCATGGGCTTTTTACCATTCTAGGATTACCATCTGCATCAAGAAATCCTGTAGCATCTTTAACAACATATCCTACACAGTCAACAAGTTTAATACTAGTTTGAAACTCATCAACTTTAATATTAGCTCCTGATGAAGGAACAAATTTTGGCTCAGTTGTCATAATTTGTTTGCCTTGAGCCGATTGAGGCACCTCATCTAAGCATTTTTTCTTTTCATATTCATCAGTTATATTTGGAACTACTAACCTTTCTATAAATCTTTTTATAAATGTTGATTTACCAGTTCTAACTGCTCCAACTACACCAAGATATATTTCTCCACCTGCTCTTTTGCTTAATGAGGCTATAATATTTTCATTTTCCATTTCTCACCTTTTCTATTAAAGATTATTCATAATTATAAAAGTTATTACAAAAAAAATATGAATTTTAAAATTTCATATTTTTATCTAGAAAGTTCTTCAATTTCTTTTCCTTCACCAAAGAAAAGATTACGATACTCATTTACATAATAATATGGTTTAACTTCATAACATCTTTAACTGTAGGATTTAAATAAAGCATACCATTTTCACTTCTTACATAAAATATTGATTTTTTCCGTTAAATTGTTATTTTTATTTTTTCAGCTGACGTCAAAAGGAGTTTTGGCGCCTCCTATTAGAGCAAACTGGCTCTATTACTGCGTTAACTTACAATGAATACGTCATCATATGTTCCTGAGCCTGATAACTTGGCATTAGAGGAAAGTGTTACTACGCCACGCGCACCAATATGAGTTTCATTAATACCAACATCGCCACGATAAAGACCAATAATGTGATTCAAACTAAGCACATAAGCAGAATTACCAATAAACCCAGTA
>JAQXPH010000005.1 GCA_029100545.1 bacterium
TAATCCAGCAATTATAGTTGATAATGCTGACTGGATTTGTGATAAAACTTATGTTGATTTTATGAGAGATATTGGAGTTCATTTCAATGTTAATAATATGCTAAATAGTGATTGCTACAAAAAAAGATTAGAACAAGGTGGGTTAACATTTTTAGAAATGGGTTATATGTTAATGCAAGCATTTGATTTTGTTCATCTAAATAAAGAACACGGATGTAAGCTTCAAATCGGTGGTTCAGATCAATGGGCAAATATTTTAGCATGTGCTGATTTATCTCGTAAAATTGGATTTAGTGAAGGGAAACAAATAGATCCTTTATTTGGATGGACTTGTCCATTATTAATAAAAGCAGATGGAGAAAAAATGGGAAAAACTGCTACAGGAACACTTTGGGTATTAAGAGAAAAAACAACTGTATTTGATTTCTTCCAAGCTTGGATAAATTCATTTGATGAGGATGTTCCAAGAAGCTTAGCTTTCTTCACTAGATTAGATATGGATGTTATTGACAAAATGTGTAAGGAAGATATAAGAGAAGCTAAAAAATTATTAGCATTTGAAGTTACTAAATTGGTTCACGGTGAAGAAGAAGCTTTAAAAGCAAAAGAAACTTCAGAAGAATTATTTAGTAATAAAGGTATATCAGATAATATGCCAACAAAAACAATTAAAGAATCAGAATTAGATATTAATATATTAGATTTATTAGTTATTATGGAATTAGCATCTTCAAAATCTGAAGGTAGAAGATTAATAGAACAAAATGGTATATCTATTAATCAAGAAAAATAAAATAATGTTAATAGAATTATTACTAAAGATGATTTTAAAGATGGATTTATAATAGTTCAAAAAGGAAAAAAAGTATTTTTAAAAATACAATTAGAAGCATAATTGCTTCTTTTTATGTAATTTGATAAACTTTGATTAATATTAATTATTTTTAGTAGGTGAGGTTGTTCTCCAGTGTTCAAGGAAGTACAGGCTGCAATTAAAGCGAGTGAAAAATAGAACGCATAAGCGTGAAATAATAAAATAATACGAGTGGGCTGTTGAAAAATTAATCATTTAATTTTTGAAATAGCCCTTTTTTGTAATTATATATGTTGCGTTTATAGAACATTACTGATATAATGAATTTAGGTGATATTTGTATGAATAAAGTAGATGAGTATATAAATGAAGAAAGATTAAATCAAGAATTTATATTTGATTTTATACAATTGAGACATAAATTAGGGTTAACTCAGGTACAAATGGCATGTAAATCAAATGTATTAAGGGATAAAATAGCAAAAATAGAAGCAGGAATTTATCCTCCTAATATTAAAAGTTTATTTAAAATACTAGGACCACTAGGATATACAATAAAAATAGAAAAAATTCAAGATGATAGGAAGTGATTATCATGGAAAAAATAGAAGTAAATGGATTATCAATTAATATTACAGGAATTGAAGATAATGATTATATTTCATTGACAGATTTAGCAAGAATTAAAAATTCAAGGGAACCTAAAGATGTAGTTAAAAATTGGATGCGTTCTAGATCAACTCTTGAATTTTTAGGATTATGGGAGAAAATGAACAATCCTGAATTTAAGGGGGTCGATTTCGAACCCCTATTATCAGAAACTGGTAAAAATTCGTTTACTATGTCTCCTACAAGATGGATTAATGAATTTAATGTAATAGGTATAAAAACAAAACCAGCAAAAAATGGTGGAACATTTGCTCATAGAGACATTGCTCTTGAGTTTGCATCATGGATATCTCCTGAAATTAGATTATATGTTATAAAAGAATTTCAAAGATTAAAAATTCAAGAGTCAGAGCAATTAGAATGGCATGGTAAACGAATGCTAACAAAACTTAATTATTTAATTCACACCGATGCAATTAAAGAACATCTATTACCAATAAAGTTAACAAATGAACAAAAAAATTATATTTATGCATCGGAAGCAGATATTTTAAATGTAGCTTTGTTTGGAAAAAGAGCTAAAGAATGGCAATATGAAAATCCTAGTAAAAAAGGTAATATAAGAGATTACGCTTCAACAATTGAATTAGCTATATTATCTAACATTGAATTTCAAAATGCTAAATTAATTGAAAAAGGTCTTAATAAAAAGGAAAGATTATTACTATTAAACGAAGAAGCAAACAGAGAAAAGAAATTATTCAATAAAAATAAAGAAAAAGTAATTTATAAATTAGAAAATAAATAAAAGGTAAACAAGTCATTATAGTCAAATAAAAAAGACTGACGAAGTAGATAATTGTACAAGACGCAATTAAAGCAAGTGAAAAATAGAACACATAAGTGTGAAATAATAAAATAATACGAAAGAGCTGAAAAACTCTTTTTTGTAATAAAAAGAAAAAATTTTGAAATATCGGATGATGAATAAACAATTATAAAAGATTTTGCATTTGAGTTATTAGATATTAAAAAAGTAACTCCTGAAATGTTAAATAATGTTTTGAATAATTCTCCTTTAGGCATTAAAATATTATATGAAAATTTTGATTACTTCTTAACTCTTAAGGAAGAAACAAAGTATTTTGATTGCATTGTTAAATATGCATTTGATAGTAATAATATAAATTTAATTCATAACGTATTCAATATATTATTTAATAATTAAATTATATATTAGTAAAATATAAAATAACTTCATTATATGATGGAGTTTTCTTTTTATTTGATATTTATAAAATTATCTTATTTTTTATTAAGTGATGCAAAAATTTTATTACTATTATAAAAAAATTATCATATTGTAACTTGGTTGTAACTTTGAATGTAATATAATTAACATGTAAGAAGGAGGAAATGTTAGTTATGGAAATTTTAAAAGTAGATAATCTAACTAAAATTTATGGAAAAGATTCAACTAAAGTTATTGCCTTAGACCATGTATCTTTTTCAGTTGAAAAAGGTGAATTTGTAGCAATTGTTGGTGCATCTGGATCAGGTAAATCGACATTATTACATTTAATAGGAGGAGTTGATAGACCAACATCTGGCAAAGTATTTATTGATGGTAAAGATATATTTTCATTTAATGATGATAAACTTGCAATATTTAGAAGAAGACAAGTCGGTTTAATTTATCAATTCTATAATTTAATCCCAATATTGAATGTAGAAGAAAATATTACACTTCCATTATCACTAGATAATAGACAAATAGATAAAGAAAGACTTAATGAAATGTTAAATCTATTAGGATTAGAAAAAAGAAGAAGTCATCTTCCAAATGAATTATCCGGAGGACAACAACAAAGGACAAGTATAGGTAGAGCTTTAATAACAAATCCTACAATAATACTTGCAGATGAACCAACTGGAAATTTGGATTCTAAATCAAGTGATGAAATAGTTTCGTTATTAAAGAAATCAAATAAAGAATTAAAACAAACAATAATAATGATAACTCATAATATGGAAATTGCAAAAATTGCTGATAGGATTATTAAAATTGAAGATGGAAAAATTGCTCAAGAGGTATAAATATGGACTTGCTTAACAAATTAACAATAAAGAATTTAAAATTAAATAAAAAAAGAACTATAGTAACTATTATAGGAATTATGCTATCAGTTGCACTTATTACAGCTGTAGCAACAATGTATTCAAGTGCGATCAAATCACTTATAAATTTTGAAACATATCATAAAGGGAATTTTCATATTGCTTTTTATGATGTAAATGAAAATGACGTTTATAAAATAGAAAAAAATAAAGGTGTAGAAGAACTATATTTAACGAATAATATTGGTTATGCTAAACTAAATAATTCCAAAAATGAGTATAAGCCTTATGCCTATATAAAGGCATTTACAAATGATGCTTTAGAAAATTTATCAATTAAATTAATTGATGGAAGACTACCTAAAAATGAAAATGAAATAGTAATACCTAATCATTTAAAAACAAATGGTAGAATTGATTTGAAAATAGGAGATGTAGTTACATTAGATGTTGGAAAGAGAATAAATGAAGAACAAGCAGAACTTAACCAATATAATCCATTTATTAAAGAAATAAAAGAAGAAATTATAGAAACTACTACAAAAACGTATAAAATTGTTGGTATTATCGAAAGACCTGCAACTAATATAGAAAATTTTGAAGCACCTGGCTACACATTTATTACATATTTGGATAAAAATAAAATAAAAGGTAATGTAGATGTTTATGCAAAATTTAATAAATATGGTTCTAAAAATTATTTAAATGTTGCAGCTAACATTTTAGAAGTTGATGAAGAAATTTTTGCCAAAGGATATACCCATAATTTTACTGAAGACAAAGAATATCAAAAATTTACAGAAGAATTAGCAAAAGCCAAATATCAATATGATATAAATGGTTATCTAATTATGCTTGAAAATAATCCATTAGATGAAAATACAACTGGTGGATTAGGCTATGCTGCCATAATTGTATGTGTAATAATAGTTTTAACATCAGTATTTTGTATTAAAAATAGTTTTGATATTTCTATTACTGAAAAAATAAAACAATATGGTATGTTAAGAAGTATTGGTGCAACAAAAAAACAGATAAAAAGAAATGTGTATTATGAAGGCTTAATACTAGGAATTATAGGAATACCTCTAGGTATAATATTAGGATTAATTGCTTCGTATATACTAATAATTGTGAGCAATATATTCTTAAAAGAAATGTTAAATGTAAATACTGGATTAAAACTTGTTTTAAGTATATCTTGGTTTTCTATTGTAGTAGCTATTATACTTGGAATAATTACAATTTATCTATCTTCATTAAGAAGTGCAAGAAAAGCTTCAATTGTAAGTCCAATTAATTCTATTAGAAATAGCGCTGATATAAAAATTAAATCTAAAAAAATTAAAAGTCCAAAAGTAATTAATAAACTATTTGGAATAGGCGGAGAGATTTCATATAAGAATTTTAAAAGAAATAAAAAGAAATATAGAACAACAGTTATTTCGATAGTTGTTTCTGTAGCAGTATTTATTGGATTATCATATTTTATTAATGAAGCATTTAATTCAGTAAAAATGGATATAAAGACATATGATTATAATCTTTCATTAAGTGTTTCAGGAGAATCCTTTAGTGCTGAAAAAGAAAATAAATTTATGGATACAACTAAGTTAAATAATGTAGAAGATTATGCAATATATAAATATAATTATCTTAAATTAAAAAATCCTAAATATAATGAAGAATATATTTCATTAAATAAATTAGATAAAGATTATTTAAATGAAGATGTTGCAATAGATATTTTTTCAATAGGAGATCATCAATATAAAAAATATTTGAGTGATTTAAATTTAGATTATGATGAATATCAAGATAAAGCAATACTTGTTTCAAATAAAATAGAACTAGAAAAATATGATGAAAAAACAGGGAAGAATAAATCAATTTATGTAACGCGATATGATTATAAAAATGGAGATGTTTTATCTTTATATAATGATTATTCAAAAGAAAATATAGATATTCAAATTGGTAGCATAACTGATAAAAAACCATTTGGTGAAGAAGTAACGTCTGTGTATTTAATTGTTTCAGATAAGATGTTTAAAGAAATAAAAAATGAAAATAAAGGATTTACTATATATTATTTATCAAATAATCCAGATAAATTACAAGATGATATAGATGAAATGTTGCAAGGAGAAGAATACTATTTACAAAACGTAAATGAGCAAGCTAAAATGATGAATAATCTATTTACATTAGTAGCAATATTCTTATATGGATTTATAATTGTGATTTCTTTAATAGGCATTACTAATATATTTAATACAATTACAACAAATATGAATCTTCGTAAACAAGAATTTGCGATGCTAAAATCAATAGGTATGACAAGTAAAGAATTTAAAAAGATGATAAGACTAGAGAGTGTCTTTATAGGCGCAAAATCATTACTTATTGGTATTCCAATTGGAATAGGGATATCTTATTTAATTTATTATTTTATGATAAAAGATAGTAACTTACCATTTACTTTACCAATTTTAGCAATCATTATATCAATCATTATAGTATATTTATTAATAACACTTTTAATGAAATATTCAATGAATAAAATTAATAAAGAAAATACTATCGATACAATAAGAAATGAAAACATTTAAATCTAAGGGCTAAAGCCCTTTTATTATGATATAATATATAAAAAGAAAGAAAGTGAAGCAATGAATATTTTATTAGTAGAAGACAATCAAACTATTATAAAAGGATTAAAGTATTCTTTTGAAAAAAATAATTATAATTTAATTTATAAAACTAATATAAAAGATGCAAGAAAATTATTAATGGATAATCAAAAATTAGATTTAATTATATTGGATATAACACTTCCAGATGGTAATGGATTTGGTCTTTTTGAAAATGAAATAAAGAAATTAAATATTCCAACTATATTTTTGACAGCAAAAGATGATGAAGATGATATTGTTAAAGGCTTAAATATTGGAGCTGAAGATTATATTACTAAACCTTTTAGTACAAAAGAATTATTAGCAAGAATTAACAAGATATTGTTACGAACTAAAAAACAAAGTGTTATTACTGTTCAAGATATTAAATTTGATACAGATAAAATGATTGTATATAAGAATGATAAAATATTAGATTTAACTTCTTTAGAAATAAAATTATTAAGTTTACTTTTTATAAATATTGGAAAAGTTGTTAGTAGAAATACTATTTTAGATACTATATGGGATAGTACTGGAAATGATGTTGATGATCACACAGTAACAGTATATTTTAAAAGAATTAGAGAAAAGTTAGGAACAAATATAATTATTACTGTAAAAGGATTAGGGTATAGAATTGATGATGAAAAATAAAGTAAAATTAAAAAAATTATTATTATGTATTAGTATTTTATTAGTATTTCTATTATCATTATTCTTAACAATAAATATTTATGAATATCATATATATAATAATAACTTTAATAAAAAGCTATCATCTATTGTAAGTAAAATAGAAGAAAAATATCCTAATATAACAGAAGAAGAACTTATTGATGTTATTAGTAGTGAAAATGATAGTGAAACATTCTTTAAAAAATTTAGTATAGATATTCAAAAAGATTCATTACTTAAAAACAATCAAAATTCATTTTATGTATTTACAACTATTAATGTATTGTTTTATGTAATAACTATATTAATAATGATTTTTATATTTTTAAACTTTAATAAGAAAAAAGATAAAGAAATTAATAAAATAACAAAATGTATAGAACAAATAAATAGGAGAAATTATAAGTTAGAACTTGATGATATGTCAGAAGATGAGTTATCAATCTTAAAAAATGAGATATATAAAACTACTATAATGTTAAAAGAAGCCGCAGAAAATTCAAATAAAGAAAAGTTAGAATTAAAAGATTCACTATCTGATATTTCTCATCAATTAAAAACGCCACTTACATCTATTTTAATTATATTAGATAATTTAATTGATGATCCAGAAATGGATAAAAATACAAGAGAAGATTTCATTAAAGATATTAAAAGAGAAATAAATAGTATAAATTTTTTAGTTCAATCAATATTAAAATTATCAAAATTTGATACAAATACAATTAATTTTATTGATGAAGAAATTGAATTAAAAAAATTAATAAATCAAGCAATAAAAAATATATCAATGTTAAGTGATTTAAGAAATGTTAATATTAATTTGAATATTAAAAGTAATCCTGTTATTAAATGTGATTTTAAATGGCAAGTAGAGGCAATTAGTAATATCTTAAAAAATTGCGTTGAGCATTCTAATGACAATTCAGATGTAATAGTAACTATTGAAGATAATAAGATTTATTCTAAAATTACCATAAAAGATTGTGGTGGTGGAATTGATGAAGAAGATTTACCACATATTTTTGAAAGATTTTATAAAGGTAAAAATGCGACTCCTGATAGCATAGGTATAGGTTTGTCGCTTGCTAAAACGATTATAGAAAAAGATAATGGCACAATCAATGTTGAATCTAATGATAAAGGTTCATTATTTGAAATAAAGTATTTTAAATAAGTAACTATTTTTAAAATAATGTTTTCATATATCAAAATTTAATGTAGACATCTATTAAATGCTTTTTATAACGGAGCAATGGATATTACTTTGTTTGACATAAATGAATATGCTAAATATTATGTGTATTTAAAAATGGCGGCAATATTATCGTTATCATATCAAGAATTTATTTCATTTTTCTTTAAACACGATATAAGTCCTTTTAAAGAAAATAAATATATGTTTTCTAAAGAAATCTTTAACAAAATAAAAGATAATCTTAGACTTTTTGATTATGAATCTTATTTGTTTTTTGATGAATTAATTTCTTTGTATGATAGAGAAAAGATAAGAAGTAGGTTATTTGATGATGATGATAGGAAAATTGTTATTAAAGGAATTAATAAATATTTAAAAGATGAGGAATCATACAATAAATTAAAATCTTTAATAAGAAAAATACACTTTAAATATGTATATGGTAATATTTTTGAAGATGATATTGATGGTAAATTTGATAATATATTCTTATCTAATTTGTGTACTGTAACAAGTTTAGAAAATTTAAAAGCATTATTACAAAAATTAGACAAAAATAATCTAAATAGTAAATGTAGTGTTCTATTTGGGTATTTATGGAATGCATAATTTAATAATATTATGCAATAAATTAATCGCAATTGAATATACTATAATTGTATACTGTGATATATTATATATGGAGATGATGCACATAGAAATAAAGACAGGTTATTTATATCATATTAAAGATGAATATTTCGATGTTGTAGATGATGATAGTTTAATGCAAAATCATGAAAAAGGTAAAAAAAGACCAACTTAGAGAAAGAAAGGAATGTTAGTTAAAAAATGAATAATAATTATATTGAAGATGAAGAATTAGAGATGAAAATGAAGGCTTTATCATTAGAAGAGTGGCAAAAAGAATTAGTAAGAAAAGGTGAATACGAACCAGAAGATTTTGAAGAAGAAGATATATCCGATGATGATAATTATTATCATGAAGATGAGGATGCTTTTGGTTATTTTGAAGATGAAGATGAATGACGTTACTATTAAGTAACGTTTTTTGCAAACTAAAAGTCATAAAAACCTAAACGTAAATAAAAATTTATATAAAACTAAAGATTTTTCATCAGAAATTTGGTACAATATGATTATAGAAAAGGAGTTTATTGTGAAAGAAAAAAATGAACAAGCACAAAATGAAGTAAAAAAAAGCAAAAAAACATTAGTAATTGCCATAATCATCGCTATAATTGTAGTAGGGTCATTAATCGCATTTGTATTTGTTAGTGGAATATTTGAAACAAAAGAGAAACCAAAAGATACAGAGACAAAAGAAATTAAAAAAGGAGAAAATCAAACACCTCCAGAAAAATTACCTGCAGCAAATACTGAAGAATTGAAACAAACCGTAGCAAAAGCTGAAGTAAAGGAAGTAACAAAAGATAAAATAATCTTTAATACAGATGCTAAAATAGAAGTTGGAAAAAAAGTAGCAGTATGGATTTACTCAGAACCACAATTCTTAGGATATTTTGAAGTAAAAGAAATTAATGGTCAAAAAATAATTGAAGGACTAGAAAAAAAACTATCAGAACTAGAAATAGAATCCGGAGAACATAATATTGCTATAACAACAGAAGAAGGCGAGGCAATAGGTTATGTTGGCGTAGTGATTGAAGAAACTGGTAACTTAAAAGAAGAGGTAAAACCTATTGTAAAAGAAGTGATAGAAACTGAAATTATTAAATTTAAGACCGAAACAAAAACAAATAATAGTTTAGTTAAAGGAACTGAAAAAACTGTACAAAAAGGTGTCAATGGAGAAAAAGTAATTACTTACGAAGTAACATATGATGCTGATGGAAAAGAAATATCACGAAAAAAAATAAGTGAAAAAACGGCTAAAGCAGCAGTTAATCAAATCGTCGAAAAAGGAGCAGCTGATTATAGTTTATCTACTGATAAAATAACAGAAACTACAACAGGATTCTTTTGTTTAACTACAGAAAAAACCGAATATGGTTGCGATGGACCTGACTACCCATTATTTTCAGCAATTGCAATTAATGGTCAATATTATGCAAAATGTCTACCGGATAGTTCATCATGTGTATCTTTAGGCCTTAAAACACCTACAAAGCTTACTAAAACAAGTGAAGGTTTAACAGCAACAATAAATGGTGAAAATTATTATTTTGACCAAAGAGCAGGATATAGTGGATCGGATCCACTAACTATAGAAAAATGTAATGAATATAATCTTGTTTGTGCAAATTAAAATTAAAATGGACTAATAGTTCCTTTTAATTTGATACAAATAAAGAATTAAGCTAAAAATAAAGATTTACAAGTAATACTATAAATACACTTCAATGTGTTTATTATATGAATAACTTTGGTTCAAAACAAACCAGATAAAAAAAGATTTTGATATTTTAAAAACTTGTGATATTAAATATCTGCAAATAGATACTATCAATAATAAAATTAATAAACTTTCGACTAATAGTTTGATGTAAAAAAAAATTTATGTTATATTATTTATACAAGGAAAAATAACAATTATAATTGTGCTTTTTAGAGAAAGAAAGGAATGTTAGTTAAAAATGAATAATAATTATATTGAAGATGAAGAATTAGAGATGAAAATGAATGCTTTATCATTAGAAGAGTGGCAAAAAGAATTAGTAAGAAAAGGTGAATACGAACCAGAAGATTTTGAAGAAGAAGATATATCCGATGATGATAATTATTATCATGAAGATGAGGATGATTTTGGCTATTTTGATGATGAAGATGAATGACGGTACTATTAAGTAACGTTTTTTTTGTAAACTAAATGTCATATTATTTGTTTATAAATAATTTTTTTGTTATACTTTTTTTAGGAGATGATATAAATGTTTGTAGGAGAAAATCCAATTCATATAGAATGTAATAAAGATGATATTGCACCAATAGTTTTAATGCCTGGAGATCCATTAAGAGCTAAGTATATTGCTGATAATTTTTTAACAGAGGCAAAATTAGTAACAAGTGTTAGAAATATGTATGGTTTTACAGGATTTTATAAAGGTGTAAGAGTAACTATTATGGCAAGTGGAATGGGTATGCCTTCGATGAGTATATATGCTTTTGAATTAATTCATTATTTTAATGTAAAAAAAATAATTAGAATTGGTACTTGTGGTGTAGTAGATCCATCAGTTAAAATACCTGAACTTATCTTAGCAGATAATTTTTATAGTGAAAGTAATTTTGCATATTCTTTTAATGATTATGAAGGACATACAGTTAAACCATCAAAAGAATTAAATAATGTTATTATTGAAACAGCTAAAGAAAAAAATATTAAACTTCATATAGGTACAATTACTACTGCTGATGTATTTGGCCCATATGTTGGAATGGATAGACTTTTAGAAAGAATGCCAAAAGATATTCATCCTTTAGGAGAAGAAATGGAAGGATATGCATTATGTCATATAGCAAATAGTATGGGCATTGAAGCAAGTGTAATAGCAACCGCTGTTGACTCAAAATTTTCTGATGTAGTTCTTACTCCTGAAGAAAGACAATGTTCATTAAATGATATGATTACTTTAGCTTTAGAGGCTATAATTAAATAAATGGATTATTTAGCAAAAAATAGGGCATGGATTGAATTAGACGTGTCCTGTTTAAAAAATAATATTGAACTAATAAGAAAAGTTAATAATAATATTATTGCAGTTGTAAAAGCCAATGCATATGGTCATGGTATAATAGAAATAACAAGTTATCTTAATAAAATAGGTATAACTTTTTTTGCTGTGGCGACTTTAGATGAAGGTATTTTACTTCGTAAAAATAATATAAAAGGTAATATCTTAATATTAGGATATACTTCAAAAGAGAACTTAAAATATGTAAGAAAATATAATTTAATTCAAACAATTATTGATTTTGATTATTTTAATATAATAAAAGATATTAATTTTAAAATTAATGCACATATAAAAATTAATACTGGGATGAATCGTATTGGTGAAAACTATCAAAATATTAAAAATATAATTGATATGTATAAAAATAATAATATTTGTATAAAAGGAATATATACTCATTTATGTGTTAGTGATAGTGATAGAAAAAATGATATTACTTTTACTGAAAAACAATTAGATAATTTTAACTATGTATTAAATGTTCTTAAAGAAAATAATATTAATATTGGAATTACACATGCTTTAAATAGTTATGGTATCTTTAATTATCAAAAGTATAAATATGATTATATTAGATGTGGTATTTTAATGTATGGTATTAAAAATAATAATTCATATTTAAGTAAAAATATTGATTTAGAGCCTATTTTAAAATTAAAATCTCGAATAACTTCAATAAGAAATATTAATAAAAATGATAGTGTTAGTTATGGAAATACTTTTGTTGCAAAAAATAAAATGAAAATAGCTTCAGTATCAATTGGTTATGCAGATGGAATACCAAGAATTGTATCAAATAATTATTTTGTTTATGTAAATAATAAAAAAGCTAGCGTTATAGGAACAATATGCATGGATCAATTAATTATTGATATAACAAATATAGATGCTAATGTAGGTGATGAAGTATTAATAATTAAAGATAATGAGCAATTAAATATTCTTGCTAATAATGCTAGTACAATAAGTTATGAAATACTTACAAATTTACATTCTCGTTTACCTAGAATAATTATAAGAAAATAAAAAAATACTATGAATTTTATTTCATAGTATTAGGATTTTGACCATTATAGATGTCTTCGATGCAGGTTGTAACAAATGTTGCAAAACCTGTTTTTTGATAACCTTCAAGATAACTATTTTTACTATATTTATATTCTGGATTACCCCAAATAACATTTGTTTTTTCAGAAGTCATTTTATAACAAGATTTATTATCTAAAGTATAACCATAAGGACAAGTATATCCTAAAAATTTACTTTCTTCTACATAATAGCATAAATTATCTTTTAATGTAGCTTTTTCATCTTCACAATAATATGTATCTGCACTTTTAACTAGTTTATAACACTTTGTGTTTTCATTATTTCCTTCTTTAGTATAACCACTAGGACAAGAATAAATCTTTTCGGTAGTTTCTATTATTGGTGTAGATTTTTTAACACATATATTATTTTCTTCAGTATAATCAGTAGGACAATAACTTGTTGTTTCAACTATTAAATCTGCTTTTTTATAGCAATTATTACCACTTCTTATATAACCAGTTGGACAATAACTATCAGTTGAAACGATTAAATCTGTTTTAATATAGCATATATCACCACTTCTTGTATAACCACTAGGACATCTTGAAGTAGTTGTACCACCAATAGGATTTGTATAAATATAGCATAATCCATTTTTAAGTGTTCCATTTGTACAGCTATAACTAACAGTTCTTCTATATAAAGCATAATTATATGTAGTAATTCCTTTAATGGTATTTGAACCCATTAATACAAGTTTTTCAGTTTCAGTTGTATAAGGTGCTTGATATGTAGTAGTAGACCATTCACTAACTGGATTACCCCATGAAGAATATTCTTTTTTAGGACTTTCTGTTTTATAACATGTGTCACCACTTTTTGTATATCCAGAAGGACAAGTACTTTCTGTTGTTTCAATAATTAAATCTGCATATTTATAACAAGCATTATTATTTTTAACATATCCAGAAGGACAAGTGCTTTCTGTTGTTTTAATTAAGTCAGTATATTTATAACAAGCATTACCTTCTTTAACATATCCACTTGGACATGTTTCAGTTGTTTTTGTAATCTTTTGTGAGTATTCATAGCAATAATTTCCAGAAAGAGTTCCTTTTTCACAATATTTTGTTTCTACTCCTCCAGATACGATATAATCAGTATATACTTTATGATAAGTTCCATCATTTTTTATTGCATCTTTAACTTTCGTTTGTTTTTCAGAATAGTTTTCAGTTGCACTTATAACATCATTTGAATATTTAATACATTCATTATTATTTAAAATATATCCATTAGGACAAGAAACATTATATTTAACAAATTCATAAGTATATTCAGTTGTACATGTAGTAGGAATTTCAGTTACTTTACAATCAATTTTTCCATTATCATCACATTCACAAGATGCACTATTATTTTTGTTTTCTTCATTAGTTACATTATTATCTTCATTAGTAATAATTAATTTTGAATTGATTTTTTCAATAATGTTATCACTAACATTTCCACATACTAAATTTGATTTTACTTTATATTCATTATCATTTGATTTAGTTATAGAAATATAACTTAAATTTTTATCACAAGTAATTTTACCATATGTAATTTCTTCAGATAAATCATTTTCAATCATTTCATCTAAATACATGATTGTTGTATCACCAATATTTTTTGGTAATTTATCTTTAAAATATTCTTTAGCTGTTTCTTGCATTTTTTGTAAGTTTTCATTAAAATTATTATTCGTATTAATAACATTATTATTTTTAGATATTAGCCAAAATATAATGAAAATAATAGCAAGTAAAGCAATGATACCTAATAATACATTTAAAATTTTTCCATTTTTATTATTTTTCATTAGTAAACCTCCCTTTATCTTGAAAGACTTTTATCAATCATAAATTCATCAGCGTAAATAGAATAGAAAGAATAATCTGGATTACCAATTGTTAAATGATTAATAAGTTCTTCGATACAAATATAACCATATGTTCCATCAATTGTATCACCTGTATAACCATTAGGAACAGAAGAATTAGCTACAACATTACCATATGTTGGACCCCATCCATGATTAGTTGTTAATGCAAGTGATGCATTCATATTTTCATTAAATATTGCTAGCATTAAGTAATATGTACTAAGTGGTGAATCAGGTGTAACTGAAAATGATTCAAATTTTCTTGCTGTAATTTCATTAAATAGTTTAGCGTATAAAACCTTATTTTGATTATTTTCATTATTAAGCATTTTTGCACAATATTCATATATTTTATAACTATTGTATCCTTTATTACTTTTAAATTGATCAAATTCAGTAGCTAAAAGCTCATTATTAGTTATACATTTAAGCATATCTTTAAGTTCTTCATCAGTAAAATATATGTCAGTATTTTCGTTTTCAATAACAGTTTTTTCTGTGCCAGCATATTTTACTAATGTACCTAATTTTGATGTGCTTTCAAATAGTTCTTCTCTTGAAGCAAAAACACTTTGATTTTCAAGTTCATCAAAATTTGCAAGTTTCAAACAATTAATTATTTCTTCAGTAGTTAAAGTATTTTCAGGAAGTAATTCTTGTAAACTTTGAGCATAATTATATAGCATATCTTCATCATTTATGTCTAAACTAAATTTAGTTTCTTCGATTATTTCATTAATTTCATTATCTTCAAAAGTCATATTTTCTTCGATTTCAGTTTTAGGTATTTCTTGTAAGTCTTCAATAACAGTATTTTTATAACTTAAATCATCTTTTGCTATATCAAGTTCTTTTTTTAAACGTTTATTTTCTTTTACAAGAGATGTAATAATTGCAAGAACGATAATTGCACTTCCACATACAGCAATAATATCTTTTAATATTCTTATTTTCTTTTTGTCAGAAACTTCTTCATAATCAACATCAATTATATCATTATGATCATTAGTAGTTTTTTTATAACTTTTAACAAGTGCTCTTGATTTAAAATAATCAAGTTCGTTATTATTATCAACTTCACTTATTTGAGAATATAAAGTTAAGCCTAATTCATTTTCATTTAAATTTTCATTTACACTTAAATCTTTACTTTCATTATTTTCAATTTTTTTAATAATGTTAAATGTTTTATAATAAAGTCTTGAATAACAATTTGCATAACTATTAAACAAATTTACATTATCTTCTTCTGCAGCATTTACAATATTATAGTGTTTTTCTATAACACGTAATATCTCTTTTAAATCTTTCTTAGCACCATCTGAAATATTTTTACTTAAAAGTAATTCAATTCTTTCTTTACATGCTTCAATAAGTGCTAGTATATCACATTTTCTCATAACCAAAACCCTCCTTTTTTGATTAATTGTTTGCTATTCTAGCACTAAAATAATAAAAAGTCAAATTTTTGCTTTAAAATGTTAAAAATATAGTTTTACTTGACAATTATTGCTTTTAAAAATATTATATATCCTTGAAAGAAGGGGTTGTATGAATAAATTTATACCTTGTTTATCAGATGAAATATTTAAATTCATAGATCCTAATGCTAATGATATGCTATCAAATTACTGTAATTCTGATTTTGAGGAACTTATTTATTATATAGAAAATACTTATTTAAGATTTAGACAACATTTAGGCTTTGATAAAGATTATACTTTTGGTTTTGAAATAGAATTTGAAAAATATTTAAATTTAAGGGAAATAATTAATAAAGTAGATAGATTATGGGAATATAAAACAGATTGTTCTTTAAAAAATGGTGGTGAAATAGTTTCTCCAAAACTAAATGATGTAAATAGTGATTGGAAAACTTTAAAACAAGTATGTGAAATTATAAGTAGAAATGCTAGAATAGGAAAAAATTGTGGTGGTCATATACATGTTGGTTCATCAGTACTAGGGGAAAATCCTTATAATTGGCTAAATTTTATTATACTTTGGTCAGCATATGAAAATGTTATTTATCGTTTTTGTTATGGTGAATATATAAATGCAAGAAGAAATATTCAAAAATATGCTATGCCAATGACAAGTGATTTTAGATTTTGCTATAGTTTATTAATGCAAAAAGATAATTTGAATTTAAAAAAAATATTAGTATATTTAAATACTCAAAGAAATCAAGCAGTTAATTTTAAAAATGTAAAATCAAATGATATATATAATAATAAAATTAAAAATACAATTGAGTTTAGATGTTTTAATGGTACTTTAGAACCTATAATATGGCAAAATAATTTAAATTTTATATTAAGTTTTTTAGAATATGCTAAAAGTCCTAATTTTAATCATGAAATAATTAATCAAAGAATAAAAAGTAATTTAAAAGAAAAAATAAATTTTTCAAATTATGATGAAATTTTTTCAGAGGAAGCTTTAGAATTATGTGATTTAATATTTAATAATAATTTAGATAAAATTTATTTTTTAAGACAATATTTTAAATCATTTGAAATAAATAGAAAATATAATATTAAAACTGAAAACTTTGTAAGAAAAAAACATAGATAAAACTTTGCAAATAAGTTTTATTTTTAATATATAAGTTAATATATGTAAATAAATTTTTTTTTGGAAACAATAAAAATGTAATATATCATAATGATTTTATAAAATATTTTTTTAAAAAATACAAAAATATATTTTATTATATAAAACTTTATGGTATAATTACTATTTGAAAGTAGACAATGAATAATAATTCTAGTCTAGAAAGGAGAAGAATGGAAAAGCAAAGAAAAATTAATACATTTGTAATATGCGGATTAATTGTAATTGTAGTAGCTATGAGTATAGGTTATGCAGCATTATCACAAAGACTTGATATTGCAGGAACTGCTACTATAAAAAATTCTGCAAGTAGTTGGAATATTTATTTTTCAAATGTAGAAAATGCAGTAGGTGGAACAGGTTCATGGGCTACAGCACCAAATATTTCTACTGACACTGGTAATACTGGTTCAAGTAATAAAATATCTTTTTCTTGTGAGTTATCTGCACCTGGCGATTTCTGTACTGTAACTGCTACCATTAAAAATGGTGGAACTACTACAGCTAAATATTCTGGCTATACATTCAGTGTTGATTCATCAGAAATTAAAGAAACAACAAAAACACTTGCAAGTGGTGCTAAAGTAACAATTACTCCAGAAAGTACTTGGACTGTTGGAACTTCAACTTTAGCTAAAAATGATACTGGAACATTTGTAATTAAGATGGAATTACCATCTGATTTAACAACATTACCAACTGATGACACACAACATTCTGTAACTTTAAACATTAATTTTGTACAAAATACGTAATTAATAAGAAAACTTATCTTTCTTATTAAAATAAATAAGGAAAATTATTATGAAAAAGATTTTAGCTAATTTAAAAATTATTATTGTGATATTATTTTTATACCTTTTAACATATAACTATTTTATTAGTTTAGGTTATAATACTACAATTTACAATATTATATTTTGGATAATTTTCCTTATTTTTACTTATTTTTTAATAGGATATACTAATAATAGATCTATATTAAAAAAACAGACAATACAATATGTAATTATATATTGCATTATATATTTATTAGTAATATATTTTTTAGGAATCGTAACAGGTTTTAATTATTCACCATTTTTACATAATTTAAAAAGTATATTAAAAAATATTATACCTTTAATAACAATTATTATATGTAGAGAATTAATTAGATATATGATAATTTTTAAAGGAAGATTTAATAAAAAATTTGTTAATTTAGTTACATTATTGTTTATTTTAATAGATATTGTGACAGTTATTAATTTATATAAATTTTCAACTGGATTATTAATTTTTTCATTTATTGGAGAAGTTATATTAAAATCATTATATAATAATTATTTAGAAACAATTATTGCATATAATACTGGACCAATACCTAATATTGTTTATCGCATCATATTAGAATGCTATATATATTTAGTTCCAATTATTCCTGATTTGGGTATCTATTTAACAACAATGGTAAATATTATTTTACCGGTTTTGTTAGTATTAAAATTAAACAATATAAATTTAAATTATAAATTAATTAGTAAGAAGAAAGTTAATATTTCTAAAAAATATATTACAATACCTATATTTATTCTTTTAGCAATTTTGATAAGTTTAGTATCTGGTTTATTCCGTTATAAAATGATAGCAGTTGGTTCAAATTCAATGTTGCCAATAATTTCAAAAGGAGATGCTGTTATTTATGAAAAGGTTTCATCTATTGATAAATTGAATGAAGATGATATTTTAGTTTTTAAAAATGAAGGTGTAATATATATACATCGTATAGTAGAAATATCCAAAAAAAATAAAGATATTACTATTTATACTAAAGGTGATAATAACGCTATGAATGATGAATTTACTACTTCAAAAGAAGAAGTTATTGGCGTTGTAAAACAAAAAATTAAATATATTGGTTATCCAACAATCTGGCTTTCCGAATTATTTGATTAAAGGAGGTAAGTAAATGAATAATAGATTTAAGAATAATAAATGGTATCAAAGAAATATTAAATTAATTATTTTAATATTATATGTTTTAATATTTTCTTCAATATCAGTTTTAATAGTTATTAAGGGATTTGATATTATTAAAACCAAAGACATTAACTATATAAGTAATTCTAATGTAAATTACAAAGTATATTTAAAAGAAAATGATTATTTTGATAAACCATACTTAGAACAAGGCGGTAAATATATCGCTTCACTTATTGATAATGTTAATGTAGATTATAAATATATTCTTAATTCTGATGAAAATATGTCTGGTATATATTCTTATAAAGTTGTTGGTAAACTTGTCGTGACAGAAAGTGGAAAAGATAATGTATTATGGGATAATAATTATGATTTGTCCAATGAAAATAAAGTAAATTTTCAAAATCAAAAAACGATTGAAATTTCTGATAATATTAGTGTTAATTATGATTTTTTTAATGAAATAGTTGCTTCATTTAAAAGAGATTATGGTGTAGCAATTGATGCAAATTTAATTGTTAAATTAAATGTTGATACAAATATTAAGTATGATAATGATGAATTTAATATTGAATCTGAACCATACATTAATATTCCATTAAGTGAACAAACAATTGATATTGATATAGTTACTTCTGAAAATGATGTAAATACTAAAACAGTTACATATACAAAACATCCTACTTTAAATTACTTTTTAATAGCAGCAGGTATTTTATTTTTAATAATATATTTTACAATTGGTATTATTGTATTAATTAGAATTATAAAATTATATAAATCAAGAAATAAATATGAAATTTATATTAGAAAAATTTTTAGTAATTATGATCAAATTATTATATGTTCAAATAAAAAACCAGATACTAATAATGCAAATTGTATTAATGTTTTTACTTTTGAAGAACTAGTTGATGCTCAAAATGAAGTGCATAAACCAATTATATTTTATGAAGAAAAGAAAGGGAAAGTTTCAGTATTTACTCTTATTGATAATAAACAAGTTTATAAATATACTGTTAAATCAAGTGATTTAGAAAAATGATTTATACTTTTGATAAAAAAATTAAACAAATAATTTTGGTAGTAACAATTGCTTTGTTATTATCATTTTCAGTTGGTTATGCAATTCTAAATCAAGGATTATCTGTAATTGGTAATGTTAGTGTACTAGCATCCCCAGAAGATGTATTTATTAGTACAATATCTTCGGGAACTTTTACAAATAATGGCTCTGAAACTAGCAATAGTTCTAAAAGTGATACAACTGCTACTCTAGCTTTAAAATTTCCTAGAGTTAATTCTACTGCCAGCTATGATATAACAATTATAAATAATGGTACTACTAGTGTAAGATATACTAATGTTGAATCAACAATTACTAATGATGCTTTTACATATAGCATAACAGGTATTGATACATCAACTATCATTACTCCAGGTAGTTCTATAACCTTAACAGTAAAAATATTTTATAATGATAATTATAAATATCAATTGCCTAGTGATACGACTTCAAACATTGTATTAGACTTTAAATTTGTATCAACTAAAAGGGATACTTTTCAAAGTTTAACAGGAAGTATTTCACCAGATACTGGAGATGTTACAGAAACTAATAATGGAGCATTATTTAAAATTTCTATTAATAATCCTAATAATTTTCCAATTACTTATTATTTAGAAGGAGAAAATAATTTTTTAGTTTATAACGAAAAAGGTGAAATTGGTACATACTATTTAGATGCAAATTCTTCTGATGAATTTAATATTTATATTAATGATTCAACTTCTTCTATTGCGGAAGGTACATCAGCAAATGTAAATATTATAGCTAATGTTGAAGATTATGATGATTATATTTCATGCACAATTGATAGTGTAACTCTTACTCTTGAAGAAAAAAGTAAATATGTCGTTTTGGCTGGTGGTGGAGGAATTAAGGTTACTCCTGATGATATAGATTATTCATCATCATCCTCTTCGTCTGGAATTTTTGCTACAACTGATGTAGATGGTGGTTATACTTACTATTATCGTGGCGAAATAGATAATAATTATTTTAGTTTTGGCCGATATATATGGCGTATTATACGTATTGATAGCAATAGTAATATAAGATTAATTTTAAATGGATTTATTACTGATACAAGTGGTAATGTTGTAACAAAAAGTTTTAAATCAACTAATACTGCATCCAGCAAAGATAATGCTGATACATTACTTAAAATGGTAAATAATATTAATAATTCAAGCGTTAATTCTCCAGTATATGATTATATTGATAGCACTGATAGTACTACATTAAGAGGCTGGTATAATAATAATTTATCAAGTTATGAAAGTTATATTGTTAATTCTAAATTTTGTTTTGATACAACAGGAGGCCATGCTACAAGTTCAGGAACAAATACATCGGTATTTTATTATGGTTCGTATCAAAGAATTGGAGTAGATGCTGGCTTATATAGTCCTGATTTTACATGTAATGCTGAAGATGTTTTCGAAGATAAAATAGGATTATTATCATCTGATGAATATGTTTTTGCTGGTGGTGCTTTTAGAACAAGTAATACAACAATGTTTTTAAATGACTTTTCATCTTCATATGCATGGTGGACATTATCACCAGCTTACTATGATAGTTACTTAACTACAGTTGGATTATTTATGGTTAATGCAGATGGATCAATAACAGATTGGCCAGATGGAAATACTATTACAAATGCCTATGCGATAAGACCTGTAATTACAGTAAATGGTAATTTAACTATAACTGGTTCTGGCACAAGTACTGACCCTTATAAATTTAGTAGTTAAAAAAATTTATAATTTATAGATTTTAAAGAAAAGTAATGTTAAAATAAAAATATGGAAAGAAATAAATTAATACCTCTTAAAATAACAACGGAGTATAGTCTTCTTAAAAGTTTAATTAAAGTAGATAATTTAATTTCTTTTTTAATGCAAAATAATATTAATACATGTGCTATATGTGATGATAATTTAATGGGTTTCATGGAATTTTATTTAAAGTGTAAAGAAAATAATATTAAACCAATTGTTGGTCTTGATATAGTCTTTTCTTCATTACATATTTATTTATATGCTAAAAATTATTTAGGATATCAACATTTACTAAAAATTAATTATTTAATTAATGAAAATAAACTTGATTTAGATAAAATAGAAAATGAAAATATATTAATTATATTACCATATTCAAGTATAGAACTTTATGATAGTATTAAAAATAAAAATAATTTATATATTGGATATAGTAAAATTTTTGAAAAACAAAACGCACTTCTTATTAGTGAAAATATTGTTTATTTAAATAATATTAGATGTCTTTATGAAAAAGATACTCAATATTTAAAATATTTAAAAATGCTTAATAATTCATTTGTTTATGATGAAAATTCTTATTATAAAGATGCTTCTAGTGAAGATATTAAAAGTACAATTGAGTTTTGTAACAATATTAATTTAGATATTCCTTTTAATAAAAAATATATTCCTATATATTGTAATAATAGTTTTGAAAAATTAAAACAACTTACATTTTTAGGACTTGAAAAAAGATTTAATAATAAAGTATCAAATGAGTATATTAAAAGATTAAATTATGAACTTGATGTAATAAATAAAATGGGTTTTGTTGATTACTTTTTAATTGTATATGATTATGTTTTATTTGCTAAAAAAAATGGTATTATGGTAGGTCCGGGAAGAGGTTCTGCCGCTGGAAGTTTAGTAAGTTTTTCTCTTGGTATAACTAATATTGATCCCATTAAATATAATTTATTATTTGAAAGATTTTTAAATCCATATCGTAAAAAAATGCCTGATATTGATATTGATTTTGAAAGTGATAAAAGAATTGATATTATAAAATATGTTAAAAATAAATATGGTTTTGATAAAGTAGCAGTAGGGCTTACTTTTAATACATATAAAAGTAAACTCATTTTAAGGGATATTGCAAAAATATTAAATATAGATGAAGATTTATTTAATAAATTTATAAAATGTATAGATAGTCAAAAAAATCTTACTGATAATTTAAAAAATGAAAAAGTAAAAAAATATTTAGATTTATATAATGATTTAAAAAATATTTATGATATATCAATTCACCTAGAGGGACTTAAAAAAAATACATCTACTCATGCTGCTGGAGTAGTTATTTCAAGTGAAAAATTAGGAAGTATAATTCCTGTTACTAATGAAAATGGTTTACTTAAAACTGGTATTGAAATGCCTTATTTAGAAAAATTAGGTTTACTTAAAATGGATTTTTTAGCACTTGAAAAATTATCTATAATAAGTGGTATAGTTAAAAAAATAGGTAATTTAGATATTGATAAAATACCTTTAGATGATGAAAAAACAATTAATGTATTTAAAAATGCAGATACTGATGATATATTTCAATTTGAATCAACATATGCAAAAAATGTACTTTCTAAAATAAAAGTAAGTAATTTTAATGAACTTATTATTGCAATTGCTTTAGTAAGGCCAGGAGCAAATAAACAGATAGATGAATATTTAAAAAATAAAAATAGTAATTATGAAATAGATAACTTTTTAAAAGATATTTTAAAAGAAACTTATGGTACTATTTTATATCAAGAACAAGTTATGAAAATTTTTGAAAAAATTGCCGGATATTCTCTTTTTAAAGCCGATGAAATAAGAGTTGCTATGTCTAAAAAGAAAGAAGATATTATTAATAATGAATATAATAATTTTGTAAGTGGTGCAGTAAAAAATGGTTATGAAAAAGTATTTGCTCAAAACTTATTTAATAAAATTAAAGAATTTGGTCAATATGGTTTTAATAAATCTCATAGTGTGGCTTATGCAGTTCTTTCATATCAAATGGCTTATTTAAAAGCAAATTATTTTAAAGAATTTTCTTTATATTTACTTGAGGAAAGTCCTTCAAAAGAAAAATGTGAAAGTATTTTATGTAGTCTTAAAAAAAATGGTTATAAATTATTAAAACCAAATATAAATTTATCAAATAATAATTATCAAGTTAAAAATAATTATATATTATTACCATTTTCTATTATAAAAGGAGTTAATAATCAAATTATAAATGATATTATTTCTAAAAGAGGAAATGGTTTTAAAGATATATTTGATTTTATGATAAAATGTAATGATTTTATGACTAAAGATATTTTTAATATACTTGTAAAATCATCTTGTTTAGATGTATTTAATATTAATAAACATACTTTAATAAATAATTATGATTTAATATATAATTATGCTAGTTTAAATGATTTATCTTTAGCAAAACCAATTATTCAAGATGAAAATGAATATGATGAAAACATTTTAAGAGAATTTGAATTAAATACTTATGGTTTTTATATAAATAATCATCCATGTAGTATATTTAAAAATGTAATAAAAGTAGATGTTATAAAAGATTATTTATTTAAAAATATTAATATGGTTTTAATAGTAAATAAAATAAAAGAAATTAAAGATAAAAATGGTAAAGATATGGCATTTATTGATGCTGAAGATGATACAGGTAAAATAGAACTTACTATTTTTAATAATTTATTTGATGAAATAATAAATTTAAAAGAAAATGATATTATTTTACTTAACGGAAAAGTGTCAAAGCGGTTTGACAAATATAAAATAATAGTAAATAATATTAAAAGAAAGTGAAAATATTATGGATAATGAAGTAAAAAGATTTTTTGATAGTATAAAGTTTTCAAGTGATTTATTTAATGGTGTTACTGTAAAAAAAATAATTTATAATAAAAGTAAATTAAGTTATAATGTTAATTTATTATGCCCAAATTTAATAGAAAAAAGTGAAATAGATAAATTATTTTTAGCATGTAATAATAAAATTAAAGGTGAAAAAGAATGTACTGTAACATTAGAATACATAAGTAAAGATCCATTAGAACTTGAAAAATATGTAAATGAAGTTATTAAAAGTTTTTATGAAAATAAACCTTCAATGCAAGACATTAAAATTAAGTATGATGGAGTAATTACAATATTAGTATCATTTCCAATTGAACTTAAAATAATTGAAAGTGATTTAAATAAAATTCATAATATTTTAAAACAATATGGTGTTGATGCTGAAATTAAGATTATTTTAGATGATGAAGTTACAAAAAAGGTTAAAGCTGAAATAGATTTAGAAAATACAAGTGAAATAAAGGTAAAAAAATCTCCAATGGTAATGGGATATCATGTTGATGGTGAAGTTACTAAATTTATTGATATAAATTCCGAAGTATCAAATAAAATTTTTGAAGTATATATATTTGGTATAGAAACTCTTGAAAGAAAAGGAAAAAAAGGACCATTTTATATTAATAATATTAAAGTTTCTGATAAGACAGATAGTTATTTAATGAAAATTGTTAAATTTGACTTAGAAGAAAATAATAATATTATGAGTAAATTAAAAGAAGGAATTTGGATTAGAGTTTTTGGTTCTATTGATATGGATGATTATTTACATATGTTTATTTTAAATCCAAAGTCTATTGAAATAATTGATAGTAAGGATGAAAGTATAATTGATGATGCTTTAGTTAAAAGAGTGGAACTTCATGCTCATACAATGATGAGTCAAATGGATGGCATAACAAAAATAGATTTATCTAAACATACTTCACAACTTGTTACTAATGCAATTAATATGGGATATAAAGCAGTAGCAATAACTGATCATAATGGTTGTCAGGCTTTTCCAATTGCTTATCAATTAATATCTGGTTATAATAAAAAAATAGAGGATAAAACCAAACATTTTAAAGGTTTATACGGAGTAGAGTTAACCCTTGTTGATGATACAGTTGCTATTGTAAAAGATCCAACTGACGCTGATTTAAAAAATTCTTGTTATGTTGTTTTTGATACTGAAACAACTGGCTTTAATGCTGCTTCGGGAGATGTAATGATTGAAATAGGAGCAGTTAAACTTGAAGGTGGAGTAATAGTTGACAGATTTGATGAATTTATAAATCCTGGATTTCATATTCCTGATAATATTACAGCACTAACTGAAATAACTGATGATATGGTTGCAAGTGCTGATAATGAAGAAACTGTTACTAAAAGATTTTTAAAGTGGGCAGGTAATAATCCAATGGTTGCTCATAATGCTAAATTTGATATATCATTTATTGAAATGGCTATGAAAAAATATAATTTAGGTCCATTTAAAAATACCGTAATTGATACTTTAGAGTTATCGCGTTCTTTAGATCGGGGTTTTGCAAGACATAGTTTATCAGCTCTTGTAAAAAGATATAATGTGCCTTTTGATGAAGAAAGTCACCACCGTGCTGATTATGATGCAGAAGGTACGGCTCTTGTTTTTAATAAAATGATTGATAAATTATTAAATGAAAAAATTACAAAAATAAGTGAACTTCAGTCTTTAGTTTCTAAAGAAGAATTATTTAAATTTGGTAGAACTTATCATTTTAATGCAATTGCTCTTAATCGAGAAGGACTTAAAAATTTATTTAAAATAATTTCTCTTGCTAATACCACTTATTTATATAAAACTCCAAGGATACCAAGAAGTGAATTAATAAAACTTCGTGAAGGTCTTTTAATAGGTAGTGGTTGTTATGAAAGTGAAGTATTTATTGAAGCAAGAAGTAAATCAAGTGATGATTTAGTAAGTATTATTGGCTTTTATGATTATGTAGAAGTGCAACCTCCTGAGGTATATAATCATTTAATTCAAACAGGCGATTTTAAAAATGAGGATGAACTTATAAAACATATTGAAAAAATTATTTATGAAACAAAGAAAAATGGCAAAATAATTGTAGCAACTGGTGATGTTCATCATTTTACTAGGGAAGATAAAATTTACCGTGAAATAATTATTAATCAAAAAGTTCCAGGGGGAGGACGCCATCCTCTTGCTAAAGATAAAATTAAAAAAATTCCATCAATGCATTTTAGAACAACAAATGAAATGCTTGAAGATTTTAACTTTTTAGATAAAGATTTAGCATATGAAATAGTTGTTGAAAATACAAATAAAATTGCTGATATGGTTGAAGAAATTGAAGTAATTATTGAAACTCATGGTGTACCATTTTCACCTCGGGTAAGAAGTGATGATGGAAAAAGTTACTTAGATTGTAAAAAAACTGTAACTGATCTAGTTTATGAAAAAGCATCATCTTGGTATGGTAAAAATCTACCATATAATATTGAAGAAAGAATTGCTAAAGAACTTTATGGCGATATTATTTATACATATTGGCAAGAAAAAATTAAAAATGATAACCCAAATATTACTGAAGAAAACTTAACTAAACAAGTTTTTGAAAATTTACATGAAACAATTATTACAGGTTATGATAAAGTTATTTCAATTGTTAAAGAATATGTTGAAAATCATTGGACTGATGAAGATGGTGAAAAAACTGAAGAAAGTGTAAATAAAAAAATAAAAAAATCTTTAGGAGGCATTATTGGTGGAGGTTTTGATCCAATATATTTAATTGCCCAAAGACTTGTTAAACACTCAAATGATGAAGGATATATTGTTGGTTCAAGAGGTTCGGTTGGTTCAAGTTTTGTTGCTACAATGATGGGAATTACAGAAGTTAATCCACTTCCAGCGCATTATAGATGTACTAATTGCCAATATAGTATATTTGACGATGAAAATAAAAATCCACTTGGAGCAAATTATTCTTCTGGATTTGATTTACCAGATAAAAAATGTCCAAAATGCTTAACTCCAATGAAAAAAGATGGTCAAGATATGCCATTTGCAACATTTTTAGGTTTTAATGCTGATAAAGTACCTGATATAGACCTTAATTTTTCAGATCTTAATCAAGCAAGTGCTCATGAATATACTAAAGTTTTATTTGGTGTTGATAATGTTTATCGGGCTGGTACAATAGGTACAGTAGCAGAAAAAACAGCGTATGGTTTTGTTAAAGGCTTTTTTGAAGATAAAGGAATTATGAATAAAAATAGTATTGAAATAGAACGTTTAGCAATAGGGTGTACTGGAGTTAAAAGAACAACAGGTCAGCATCCTGGTGGAATAGTTGTAGTTCCTGATTATAAAGAAGTATTTGATTTTACGCCTTTTCAATATCCGGCAGATGATCCAACTTCAGCATGGAGAACAACTCACTTTGATTATCATTCAATTGAAGAAGATTTATTAAAACTTGATATTTTAGGTCATTCTGATCCAACCCAACTTCGTCTTATTCAAGATTTAAGTAAGACAAATGTTTTAGACGTACCTATGGATGATAAAGATACAATGAGTATATTTTCTTCGACTAAAGTTTTAGGAGTAACAAATGAAGAAATTATGTGTCCTACAGGTACTTTAGGAATACCTGAATTTGGAACTAATTTCACAATTGGTATGGTAGATGAAACAAAACCCACAACTTTTGCTGAACTTGTTAAGATTGCCGGACTTTCTCATGGAACTGATGTTTGGCTTGGTAATGCTCAAGATTTAATTAAAAATAATGTAGTTCCTTTTAAAGAAGTAATTGGTTGTCGTGATGATATTATGGTATACTTGATATATCATGGATTAAAACCAATTAAAGCATTTAAAATAATGGAATTTGTTCGAAAAGGAAAAGCCTCAAAAGATCCTGTAACATGGCAAGAACATAAACAAACAATGATTGATGCTGGTATTGAAGATTGGTTTATTAATTCATGTGAAAAAATTAAATATATGTTCCCTAAAGCTCATGCTGCAGCATACGTTATGAGTGCTTTTAGAATAGCATGGTATAAAGTCCATATGCCAGTATATTTTTATGCATCATGGTTTTCTACTAAAGCAACGGCTTTTGATATTGAGACAATGATTAATGGTTATGATGCTATTAAGGAAAAAATAATTGAAATAAGAAATAAAGGTTTTGAAGCAACAAATAAAGACAGTGGAGTTCTTGAATCATTAAGTGTAGCTCTTGAAATGAGTGCAAGAAAAATAAATATAGCACCTTTTGACTTATATAAAAGCAAAGCAGCAATATTTGCAGTTGAAAATGATAATACTTTAATTCCACCATTTATTACAATAGATGGACTTGGCGAAACAGTTGCTAAAAATATTGAAGTTGAAGCCCAAAAACACCCATTTATAAGTATTGAAGATTTTCAATCAAGATGTAAAGTATCACAAACTTTAATTGATAAAATGCGTAATTTAGGTATTTTTAAAGGAATGCCTGAAAGTTCACAATTAAGTTTATTTTAGAAAGGATTATTATGGATAAATTTATACCAGATATGTATTATAAAAGTATATATGATATTAATTATAAAAAACTTTTAAAAATGAATATCAAATGTATTGCATTTGATTTAGATAATACAGTAGCATCTTATAAAGAAGATGTACCAAGTGTAGAGGTTAAAGAATTATTTAATCTTCTTTCTGATGATTTTAAAATTATTTTATTTTCTAATGCCTCTAAAAAAAGACTTACTCCCTTTAAAGAAATATTAAATGTTGATTCATCTTATTCAACTAGAAAACCCTTAAAAAAGAAATATTTAAAAATAATGCGAATATATCGTTTAAAACCTGAAGAAATTGCTTTTGTAGGTGATCAATTAATAACTGATATTTATGGGGCAAATAATATTGGAGGAATAAGTATATTAGTAAATCCTATTGGTACATATGAACCTATTACTACTAAATTTAATCGCTTTTTTGAAAGATTTATATACAAAAAATTTAGTAAAAAAGGAGTATTAAAAAAAGGAGCATATTATGAGTAAATGCATAGGTTGTGGAGCTATTCTTCAAAATAAAAATGAAAATGAAAAAGGCTATGTAGTGAGCACTAATAGCCTTTTATGTAAAAGATGCTTTGATTTAAAAAATTATAATAAAAATACTGATTTTGAAAGTAATTTTGATAATGATTTATTACTTAAAAATATAAATAAGAAAGGCCTTTTTACAATATTTTTATGTGATATTATATCTTTAAATGATAAAGTAATTGATATTTATAATAATATAAAAAATGATAAAATATTTGTGCTTACAAAAGTTGATATTATTCCTAAAAATATTAAATATGAAAAAATAATTAAAAGTATAAAAAATAATTATAATATTGATGCTTATTTATTTTCAATAAAAAATAAAAAATTAATAAATAGTTTATTAAATATAATAAATGAAAAGAAAAATGTAATTATTT
Source organism: bacterium (assembly GCA_029100545.1). Taxonomy (GTDB): domain Bacteria; phylum Bacillota_I; class Bacilli_A; order RF39; family UBA660; genus UBA6448. Next base: position 30,574 of record JAQXPH010000005.1, read on the forward strand.
CTGGTATAACTTCTTCAGGTAAATCAACTTTAATTAATACATTATTTAATCAAAATATTACAGCATCACATTATAAAAATACTACTTTAGATTTTATAATGATAAAACATGATGATTTAATTATTTTTGATAGTCCTGGTTTTGATACTAAAATAATTACCTCAAAAATAAAAAATACTTTAAAAGAAAAAATAATTAATTTAAAAAAAGGTTATGAAGTAAATATTAATGGAATTAGATTTTATAGTGAAAATAACATTAATTTTGTTATTTTTATGCCTAATGATATCAAAGTTTCTACCAAAAAAATTACTTTAAATGATGGAAATAAAGAGTTAATTAAAGATAATAGTGATTTAGTATTTGATACATTTTTTATTTATTTTAAAAAAGAAGTTAATATATTTATAAATAATAAAAATTATTTAATAAGAAAGTCAGTAGTAGGAAAATATGAGTAAGATTAAAGTAATGGATGAACTTCTTGCAAATAAAATTGCAGCAGGAGAAGTTATTGAAAAACTTGCTTCAATTGTTAAAGAACTTGTTGAAAATTCAATTGATGCAAAAAGTACTAATATTAAAGTGAATCTAGTTAATAGTGGTATGGATTTAATTGAAGTAATTGATGATGGCGAAGGTATGGATAAAATTGATGCTAAAGAATGCTTTTTACGTCATGCTACTTCAAAATTATATAAAGAAGATGATTTATATTTTATAGATACATTAGGTTTTCGTGGCGAAGCACTTGCCTCAATTGCATCTGTTTCTGAAATAGAATTAAATACTTGTAATGAAGAAGAATCAACTTATGTTCATATTAAAGGTGGAAATATTTTAGAGGTTAAACCCACTATTGAAAGAAAAGGAACAAGTATTAAAGTATCAAATGTTTTTTATAATACTCCTGCAAGATTAAAATATTTAAAAAGTGAAAATAGTGAACTTGCAAGTATAATTAATTTTATTGAAAAATTATCTTTATCTGAAATTAATATTTCATTTTGTTTAACAAATAATAATAAAGTAATTGTTAAAACAAGTGGTAGTGGTAATTTACTTAAAACAATTCATGAAATATATGGTCTTAATATATCAAGTAACTGTTTAGAATTTAAAAATAGTAATAATGATTTTGAAATATATGGTTATGCATGTAAGCCTCATATATTAAAAAGTAACAAAAATCATTTAATTACTTTTATAAATAATAGAGTTATTAAAAATAATGATATTAATAATGCAATTAATGATGCATATTATACTTATAAACCTGATGGTAAATTTCCAATAGTAATACTTAATATTATAGTTGATCCGACAATTGTAGATGTAAATATTCATCCAACTAAACAAGATGTAAAAATATCTAAAATAGATGATTTAAAAAATCTTATTACAAATACTATAAAAAATGTATTATATAATAATTTACTTTTAATAAATCCTTTAGAAGATGATAAAGAAAAAGAAGATAATTTAAATGTTATTCAAAGTAATAGTAAAGAAATTAATTATGATATAAATAATATTTATAATAATATATCTGAAGAAAAACCTAAACAATATTTTATGGATTTTGAAGATAAAAAAATTATTAAAAATGAAGAACTTAAAAGTTTAAAACTTTATCCAGTTGGTCTTGCTTTAGGAACATATATTATCGCAGAAAATGAAGATGGTATATATTTATTAGATCAACATGCGGCATATGAAAGAATAAATTATGAAAGATATATGAAGGCATTAAAAAATAAAGATATTCATAAAGTAGGAATGCTTATACCTATTACAATTGAATTTAGTGCCTCTGAATTTGAAATAATTAAGCAAAAATTAGAAACTTTAAGTAATATTGGAATTGATGCAGAAATATTTGGAATTAATACTTTAATTATTAAAACTCATCCATCTTATTTAAAAGAAGGTTATGAAGAAGAAGGCGTAAGAAAAATAATTGATATAGTTATTTCAAAAAATAATTTTGATAATGTTAAGTTTGAAGAAAAAGTTGCAATTACATTAGCTTGTAAAATGAGTATTAAAGCAAATCATCATATTTCAATGGAAGAAATATCTTATATTTTAGATAATCTTGTTAAATGTGATAATCCATATAATTGTCCTCATGGTAGACCTACTATTATAAAATTTAGTATTTATGATTTAGAAAAAATGTTTAAAAGAGTTATGGATTAATGTAAAAATATGTATATATTATTGAATTAATAATTATTTTTAATTAATATTATAATAGGTGGTATGTTGTGGAAGAAGTTAAAAAAAATTTTTTATATGAAAACGGGTATTTTATTAATATTGAAATTACAAGTGATAAATTAAATAAAGAAAGTGTTAATGCTTTAGATAATCTATTTTCAGAAGGACTTTTTACAACAAATATAATTAATATTATTTATATGATTAATGTAATTATAAAAGGTAGTCAAAAAAATAAAGTACATGTTGTTTTAGTAAATAATGATATAATTGAGTCTTTAGTAGATATTAAAGATAATAAAATAGTTAGTTATTATAGTGAAAAAATGATTAATAATAAAAAAGATTATGAAGTTAAATATTCAAGCAAAAGTGGCTATAATTTTAGAATATTTGATGAAAAAAATGCTCAAAAAATTGTTAATACTCAAATAGAAATTATAAATAATATAGAAAATCGTTATGTTTTTCCTTTAACAGATTATGATAAAAAAATAATTAATGTTTTTAATATAGTATTTGGTTATCAACCTGATTTTTCACGTAATGAAGATAGAGAAAAATGTAAATATTTATTATTTATATTAAAATTAATGCATTTATCTATCGATAATATTGATTTTGATGTTTACAATGATATTATTTATTCAGATGAGTTAGATAGTATTTTTAATAAAATTGCAATATTAGGAAAATGTGATGAAGAAATTATTTTAAGTGATGAATATATTCAAAAATTAAATTTAATAAAAAATTATTTAAAAACAAATGAACATGAATTATATTTATTAGCAATGTCCTTAAATAAAAAGTATTATCTAGGAAATGAAAATAATGAGATAATTAATGATTTAAGTACTTCTTTAGGTAGATAATAAATAAAAATTATGATATAATTTTTATGAAAGAGGAATATAATATGAAAATTGATTTAAGTCCTTTAAATTATAAAGATAAAGTTGAAATTAATGGTAATATTTCGTATGATGATATTTTTTTAAAGGATAGTCCTATAAAAGAACTTAAAAATGTTTCATATGAAGGTTATATTACAAGAAATGATTTTGATGAATATTTTTGTTATTTACATGTATTTGGTAAAATGAAGATTTGTGATAGTATTTCTTTAGAAGAAATATTTTATCCATTTGATTTTATAATTGATGATGAAATAACAGATTTTATACAAAATGATCAAAATAATCTTGATATTATGGAATTTTTGTGGCAAAATATTGTATTGGAAGTCCCAATTAGATATACTTTGTGTGATGCTGATAATTTAAAAGGTGATAATTGGTGCGTAGTAAGTAATAATAATGAAGGTGGTGAATAAATATGGCAGTTCCTTTTAGAAGAACAAGTAAAACAAAAAAAAGAATGAGAAGAACTCATTTAAAAAAAGAAGTAGGTGCACTTACAAAATGCTCTAAATGTGGTAGTACAATCCGTCCTCATAGAGCTTGTACAAAATGTGGAAATTATAATGGCAAAGAAGTAATTTCTGTAACTGAAAAAGAAGAAAATTAATTAAATAATCTAGCATAAAATGTTAGATTTTTTTAATAATATAAAAATGTTGTAAATTTATTTTTAATAATTAGAATTTTACAAAAAACTATTGACTACTCTAGCATGTAAATGCTAGAATTTTTATAGATAGTAGGTGCTTATTTTTTATGAAAAAAAATAAACTTTTATGTTGTATTATTTTATTAATTATAGTCTGCTTAATAACTATTTTTTTGTTTAAAAAAAATTATTATGTTTCAAAAAATGAAATAATTGAAAAAAATAAAGGTTATGCAATATATGTAAAAGAAAGTGGCTCAAATAATTATACAATGCAAAATTCAATACCGAAAGGTAATTATTCACTTAATTTAGAAAAAACAATATGTGAAAATGGTGGAACAGTATCAAACTATGATAAAACTAATGGAACTGTTTTATTTACAACTTTAGGTAGTGATAAATGTACTTTATATTTTGATTATAGTTTATCTTTAAAAGATAGAATACTAGCAGACAATCCAACAGTAAGTACAAGAACCGACTTTTCAGTAACAAATGTGGCAAATACAACAGGAACAATATATACAACTACTGCAACAGAAGATGGAAGCACAGTATATTATTATTCAGGAAATACAACAAACAACTGGGTGTTATTTGGAGGATTCTATTGGAGAATAATAAGAACAAATGAAGATGGAAGTGTAAGACTATTATATTCAGGAACAAGTCCAGATACAACAGAGGGATATATAGGAACATCAAAATATAATGTAAATAATAATGATCCAATGTATGTAGGATATATGTATGGAACAACTGGAAGTTTAGCAAATAATAGAACAAATACAAATGGAAGTGCAATAAAACAAACAATAGACACATGGTATGAAAATAATCTACTAACAGATTATGATAAATACATAAGTAAAACAGCAATATATTGTAATGATAGAAGCATAGGAAGTGGAACATACAGTGCAAGTCCAAGGGCAGGATTCTATTATGCACCATATACCAGACTATTAACAAATAAAACACCAACATATAAATGTGGAGGGAATGGGACAGGAGGATTATTTGAAAGCACGCAAGCAGTAGAAGATAAATTTAGTGCAAGTCCAAGTGGGGGAGGAAATGGACAACTAAAATATGGGGTAGCATTGATGACAGCAGATGAATTAGTTTTTGCAGGAGGAGTATATGATACAAGCCTGTCTAGTCCATATGCATGGTATTATACAAATAGTACAGGAGGAAGCATTACTGGAAATAATTATTGGCGGACAATGTCTCCTAGCTCTATTTCTAGCGTTTGGTACGTCTATGGGTCTGGCGGTCCAGGCAATTTGAGTCTCATCAATGTGTTCCCCGTTCATGCTGTTCGCCCAGTAATTTCATTAAAATCATGTGTTAATTGGTCTTCAGGTGATGGAACACCATCTAATCCCTATATAGCAAGTATAGTTGATGCATGCATTAGTGCAGAAAACTAATTTGTAAAAAATTATAAAAATAAAAAGGAAATTAGAAAGTTTTTTACAATAATAGATAATAAATTTTTAAAGTGCAATTATATAATTGCAAAGTGCAAAATTTGCACTTTAGAGTAGCAAAATAGAAAAAATGGCAAACGAAACGGAGAATGGATAATTTTATAGAAAGTTTATAAGAAATGTAAAAAAATGTAAAATTGAAATAAAAAAATTAAAAGAGTAAATAAAATATTTACTTTTTTTTTATGTTATTGTATTATTATGGTAGACAGTGGCACACTGTGGTAGAAAGTGGGGGATAAAAAATGCTTATTGGTGAATTTCATCATAATTTAGATGAAAAGCAAAGATTAGTTATTCCTACTAAATATAGAATGGAGCTAGGAGATTCTTTTGTTTTATCAAGAGGTCTTGAAAAATGTTTATGTGCTTATTCTAATAAAGAGTGGGAAAAATTAGTCAATAAAATAAGCGTGCTTCCTTTTAATAAGAAAGATACCCGAACTTTTTCTAGATCTTTTTTTTCCGGTGCTACTGTTTGTGAATTCGACAAAAGTGGTCGAATTAACATTACCTCCCCATTGGTTAGTTACGCCGGTTTAAAAACAAAATGTGTTATTATCGGCGTAAATGACCATCTTGAAATATGGGACGAAGATGCATTTAATAAATTTTTAGATGATAATGCTTCCTCACTTGAGGATATTGCGGAGAACTTATTTGATGAAACAGTTACATTATAGCGTATTATTAAATGAATGCATCGAAGGACTAAATATTAAAGAAAATGGAAAGTATGTTGATGCCACAGTCGGATATGCTGGACATTCTAAGAATATCTTAGCAAAGATTAAAAAGGGACACTTATTCGCCTTCGATGAGGATGAAGAAGCTGTAAAATATTCAAAAAAAGAGCTTTCATCCATTGGTGATAACTTTACCATATTTAGGGAAAACTTTGTAAATATGCCAAAAGTTTTAAAAGATAGTGGCATAGAAAAGGTCGATGGAATTTTATTTGACTTAGGTTTTTCCTCACCGCAAATCGATGATGCGTCAAGGGGGTTTTCCTTTATGTTAGATGCACCACTTGATATGAGAATGGATAATCAAAATTATCTTACAGCTCAAAAGATAGTAAATACATATTCAAAAGAAGAACTTATAAAAATATTTTATGAATATGGCGAAGAAAAGTTATCAAAAGTAATTGCAGAAAAAATAGTTTTAGAAAGAAAAACTAAAAAAATTAATACAACTTTAGAACTTGTTGATATTATTTTATCTGCCGTTGGTGCAAATTATTTTTACAAAAATCATCCAGAAAGAAAAATTTTTCAAGCACTTAGAATTGAAGTAAATAATGAATTAAAAGTCCTTGAAGAAGTTTTACCACAAGCTATTGATATGCTTAGTAGTGGTGGAAGAATGTGCGTTATAACATTTCATTCTCTTGAGGATAAAATTGTAAAAAAAATATTTAAAAAATATAGCGAGGTTGATGAAATTTTAAAAGGGGTAAAAGATATTCCTAAAGAGTATCAACCTAAAATTAAAATATTAAATAAAAAACCTATACTTCCTAGTGAAAAAGAATTATCAGAAAATAGTAGAAGTCATAGTGCTAAACTAAGAATAATAGAAAGGATATAAAATGAAAAAGAAAAATAGTAAAAGATTAAAACTATTAAAAGGTGAAAAATTTATGTATTTCATAATTATTCTTTTACTATGTATTATTCCGTTATTTAATGTATATACTTCAAGTTTAGTAACAAAAACAAATTTAGATGTTGAAAAATTAAAAAATAATATAGAAAAACAAAAAGAAGAAAATGAAAGTCTTGAAATGCAAATTGATGAACTTGCATCACTTGATAATATATTTAATATTGCTAAAGAATATGGACTTACATATGATAATTCAAGTATTATTCAAGTTAAATAGAAATGAAAAAAAGAGTTACAGTTAAACCTTCAAAGATTGTATTAATATTAATAAGTATTTTATTATGCCTTGCTATTGCAAGGCTTTTACAAGTTGCAATATTTTCTAAAATTGATGGAATTAATTTAAAAGAATTTGCTTCTACAAGAAATACTGTAACAAAAACTTTATATGCAAAAAGAGGAACTATTTATGATAGCAGTGGAGATGCCTTAGCGGTATCAGTAAATTCATATACTTTAATTGCATATCTTGAAAAGTCACGTACTGTTGATGAAAATAATCCTCAGCATGTTGTAGATAAAGAAGGTACAGCAAAAGCACTTGCTCCAATTCTTAATATGGAAGAAAGTGAAATATTAAAATATTTAAATAAAGAAGCTTATCAAGTTGAATTTGGATCTAAGGGAAAAAACTTAACTGAAATAACTAAGAAAAAAATTGATGATTTAGAACTTCCAGGTATTGATTTCATTGAAAGTACTCAAAGGTATTATAAAATGGGGAGTTTTGCATCATACTTAATAGGATATGCCAAAACTAATGATGAAGGGCAAATCAAAGGTGAACTAGGACTCGAAAGTTATTATAATGAAGAATTATCTGGTACAAATGGCTCAATTACTTATCAAAAGGATGCATATGGTTATATGCTTCCTAATAGACCTTATTATGAAACTGATGCTAAAAGTGGAAGCGATATATATTTAACTATTGATAGTAACATACAATTAATCGTAGAAAATGCCATGAATGATTTAAAAGATAATTTTAATTTTGATTTTGGTGTTTTCTCAATTATGGATGCAGATACAGGAGCAATAGTTGCTTCAAGTACATATCCGTCATTTAATCCAAATGATTTAAATACTTTAACTAATTATTTAAATCCATTAATTTCTTATACTTATGAACCAGGTTCAACAATGAAAATTTTTTCATGGGCTAGTGCAATAGAAGAAGGAATATATAATGCAGATGAACTTTATGATTCTGGTTCTATTGAAGTTACTGATGTAACAATAAGTGATTTTAATAAAGTTGGTTGGGGAAAAATTACATTTGATGAAGGATTTGCAAAGTCTTCAAATGTTGCTGCTTCAATGCTAGGATTAAAATTAGGAAAAGAAAAATTACTTTATTATTATGATAAATTTGGTTTTGGCAAAAAAACTGGAATAACGTTATCAAATGAAAGTACTGGAACTTGCTTTTTTACATATCCTAGTGAAATAGCAACATCATCATTTGGACAAGGTGGAATAACTATTACTCCAATTCAAATGCTTCAGGCATTAACAAGTATTACAAATGATGGAGTTATGCTTAAACCTTATGTAATTGATAAAGTAACTGATGCTTCTGGAAAAACTACATATATATCTTCTAAACAAGAAGTCGGTCAAGTTATGAAAAAAGAAACTGCTGAAAAAATGAAAGAACTAATGTATAAAGCTAATTATGATGGTTTAACAACTGTTTGGCAACCAAAAACAGTTTCTTTATCAATGAAAACAGGTACTGCTCAAATACCAAATCCAAAAGGTGGATATCTTACTGGTAAATATGATCAAATTTATTCTATGGCAGGCTTTTTTCCAAGTGAAAATCCTAAATATATTGTTTATGTTGCTGTTAAACAAATTGAAGGAACACAAGGTGATGTTGGAAGAATGACTACTAAAGCACTAGATGAAATAGCGGCATATGCAAACTTAACTAATAATAGTGAAACAAAAGAAAGCAAAATTATAACACTTGAAAATTATATTTCAAGTAATATGGAAAATACTAAAGAAAAGTTATTAAATAGTGGTTTAAATGTAATTACATTAGGAACAGGAAAATATGTAATAAATCAATATCCTTTAAAAAATATTAATGTTGTAGAGAAAGAAAAAATATTTTTAGTATCAAATAAAGATGATTATATAATGCCAGATTTAACTAATTGGAGTATATCTGATGTAAAAATATTTGCAAATCTTACAAATATTCATCTTAATATTGAAGGTAATGGTTATGTTAAAACACAAAGTATTGAAGTAGGTGCTCCACTTACAAAAGATTCTGAATTAAATGTTACATTAGAATAGTAATATTTATATTTTACATCATAAAAATTGCATGTTATAATACTATCGATTTAAAAAATTATATTATATTATATAAAAAATTTTAAAGGGTTGATATTATATGAAATTATTAGAAAAAATTGAAGAAATTAAAAAAGAAATAAGTAATAATCAAAGTAATAGTTTTAATATTATTAAATCAAATATTCCAAAATATACAATGTATAGTTATATGTGTGAGTGTAATAAAAATAACTTAGATAAATATGCACTTAGATTTGGAAGAAGTAGATATACTTATAGAGATTTTATTGAATTAATTGATATCTATGCAAAAGGGTTTAAAGGTATGGGAATAAGCAAAGGTGATAGGGTTGCACTTCTTTTACCAAATTTACCAGAATCCACTATTATTATTTATGCTTTAAATAAATTAGGAGCAATTTCTGATAATATTGATCCCACAAGTAAAGAAGAAAGAATAAAATATTTTTTAGAAAAAGAAAAAGTTAATGCAATTGTATGTTTTGATAAAGTTTATGAAAACACATTTAAACCAATTGAAGATTTTATATTTAATAATTTAAATATAAACAAGGTGTTAATTACTAAGATAACAGATTCATTACCATTTTTTGAAAAAACAGTATATAAATTAAAAAATAAAGAAAATGACATTATAAAAAGAGTAAATTCTTTATATGATAAAGTTGAAATATTAAATATTGAAAGATTTATAAATAATTCAAAATATCAAATATGTCAAACTAATCCCTATATTAAAAATGAAGTTGCCACTATTTGTCATTCATCAGGTACTGAGGGAATTCCTAAAACAATACCTTCAACAAATGAAAATGTAAATTTTATAGCATTTCAACATCAATTATCAAATATTGATTATAGTAGAGTAAAAACTTTTTTACATGTATTACCTGGATTTGCTCAATTTGGTTTTTCAGATTCTATGCATTTAGGTCATTGCTTAGGATTAGAAATGATAGAAATACCAATTTTTTCTCAAGATACAATTATTGATCTTTTACTTAAAACGAAAGCTAATTGTTTATTTGGTGTACCTTCTTTTTGGCTTAGATTAACTGAAAGTAATAAATATAAGGATGTTGATTTATCATTTCTTGAAGAGGCAGTTTATGGTGGCGGAAGTCTTACTATAACCCAAAAAGCTAATATAAATAAGTTTTTAATATCACATGGATCAAGATGTTTATTAAGAACCGGTTATGGAATGAGCGAATTTAATGGTACGTGTATACTTGAAGATCCATTTATATCAACCCCTGGTAGTTGTGGTATTGATTTACTTGGCGGTAGCGGTTTAATTATAAATCCAGATACATTTGAGGAATTACCTAATAATATGCCGGGGCATTTATATTATTGCAAAGGAAGTAATCCAGTGTGTGAGTTTGATGGTAAAATATTGCATAATCCAATTATTATAAACGGAAAAGAGTATATTGATACTGGAGATATTATGAAAAAAAATTCTAATGGGGAATACTTTTTTATTGGCCGTGCAAGTGGTATGATATCTAGATATGATGGCTATAAAATATATCCTAGTGTTTTAGAAAATGCTATTACTAATTCATTTTTAATTGAAGACTGTATGGTTTCGGAATATTATGATAAAGAAGTATATGGTTCTATGCCTATTGTATATATTGTTCCAAACACATATTTTGATATGAATAATATCAAAGAAAACATATGTAGTATTATAAATAATTGTGTATTAAAAAATAAAGATATGTCTTATAGAGATATTCCAAAAAAATGGAAAATTGTAGAATCACTTCCATATACTTCATCTTTAAAAAAAGATTATAAACAATTAAAAAATAAAGAATTAGATAATACAGAAATAACTATTACATGCGATGAAACCAATATGGGTTTAAATAATTTTGAAGTAAATGTTCCATATATATTAAACAAAACTTTAGTAAAAAAAAGGTGGTAAGATGAATTTTAATTTAGGTTTAACAATTTCAGGATTAATTTATTTAATACTAATAATAATTATATATTATAAAAGAAAAAGAATAAAAACAAAAGAAAATAAAGTATATAGTTTATTGCTTATTACAACATTAATAGAGCTGATTTTAGGAATTTTTAGTTATATTTTTATTATAAATCTAGATTTATTTCCAAATATTACTAGAATAATAAATATATTATATTTAATTACTTTAGATAGTTGGATACTATATTTTTTACTATATATACTTTCTATATCTTCAGATTTTAAATCTAAAAAACTTTATAAAATATTTTGGATACTATATATAATCATTAATTTACTAATTTCAGTACTTCCGATTAATTATTATTATAAAAATAATATTATGTATACAAATGGATTATCTGTTAATTTTACCTATTTCATTGCGGTAGTATCTATTGTAATTATTATAATTAATTCATTAATAAATCTAAAAAAATTAAATAATAAAAAATATATTCCGATGTTTATATTTCTTTTATTAGGTACTATAGTGTTATTCTTTCAAATTAAATATCCAGAGTTATTTTTAATTAGTCCACTTGAAGTGTTTGTTACTGTTTTAATGTATTTTACAATAGAAAATCCAGATAAAAAAATAATTGAAGAAATACATAGAGCAAAAGAAATTAGTGATAATGCTAATGAAGAAAAATCTTTATTTTTATATAATATGACAGGAGTAATACGAGATATTAATAATAATATTAATATGGAAGCAAACAGTATATTAAATGAAACAGATAATAAAAAAATTAATATAGATTTAATAAAAAACTCTGCAAGGCAAATAAAAATAAATACTTCAAAATTTACTACAATGACTAATGAAATATTAGATATTTCTAGTATAGATAGTGCGAGTATAAAAATATATAATGAAAAATATAATATAAAATTAATACTTAATAAGTTAATTAATATTTATAGTAAAAAATGTAATAATAAAAATATTATTTTTAAAAGTAATATTGATAGTGATATTCCTGAAAGTTTATATGGAGATGGAATAAATTTAAATAAAGTATTAAATATATTACTAGAAAATAGTTTAAAAAATACAAATGAAGGTTATATAGAATTAAATGTAAATAGTATTGTTAAAAATGATGTAGTAAGATTAATAATTAATATTGAAGATACTGGAATAGGAATTGAAGCAGAAGAATTAGAAAAATTATTTAATATTAATGATAATTATAAAGAAGAAACTAATAATTTAAATAATACTTTATATAATGCAAAAAAATTAATAACTTTAATGAGTGGAACAATAATACCTAGTAGTATATATGGAAAAGGTACTACAATGAAAATAATATTAGATCAAAAATTAGTGCCAAATAGTAACATTATAAGTAAATATGAAAAAGAAATAACTAAAAATAATATATTATTGATTGGTACTCAAAATAGTAAAATAATAAAAAATTATTTAAATAAAGAGAATATAAATTTAGATATAGTACAATTAGGTAAAACAGCTTTAGATAAAATAAGAAAAAATGCAAAATATGATTTAATTTTAATAGAGGAAAATATAAAACCAATAGATGGAATAACTGTTATGAATAAATTATTAAAGATTAAAGAATTTAAAACTAATGTAATATTATTAAGTGATAATAAAAATTATCTAGAAACTTATAAAAATTATGGTTTTAGTGATATAATAGTTGAACCAATAAAAAAAGAATTATTTATTAAAACTATTGATAAATACTTAGAATAATAGATAATAAATAAAAATTATCTATTTTTTATTTGTTTAAAAACTTAAATATGATATGATAATTTTATGAGAAAATTAATAAAGTTAAATAATAGTTTAAATATTAAATTTGATAGTAAAATAAATGAATATATTAATCCTGAAAAACTATATATTGAAATTTTACCTAATTTTGATTTGCTTGTTAAACAAAATGATAAAGTTTTAAAGGGTGATATATTACTTCAAAATAAACTTAATAAAATAAAAAGTCCTATTTCTGGTAATATTATTGGAACTACAATTATAAATAATAAGAATTATTTAGTAATATTAAATAATTATGAAGAAAAAGATAAATATTATACTAAAAAAAGAATTGATAAATTTAATAAAGAAAATATAATCAATATTTTATATGAATATGGTTATAGTTATTATGCAAATATATTTGAAACTAAAAAAATAAATAATTTAATTATTAATGGTATGGAAGATGAACCATATATTGAAAATAATCCATTTATTATAAATAAATATTCAAAAGAAATATTAGAGTTATGTGATATATTAAGTAATGCCTTTGATTTTAAAAATTCTTATATTTGTGTTAAAAGTGATGATACTTCAAATATTGAAATATATTTAAATAAAATAGGTACTTATCCTAATATAAAGTTTTCTTTAATTGAAAATAAATATTTACTTGCTAATAGTTTTTTTCTATTAGAAAATATGAATTTAACTATGGATGATAGTTTAGTTATAAATGCTGAAGATGCAATTAATTTATATAATGCATTAAAAAATTATGAAATTAAAACAACTAAATATATTACTATAAGTAGTCCATTTTTAACTAAAAGTAAAGTAATTCAGGTAAAAATTGGTACAAGTTTAAGTGATATTTTAGAAAATAATATTTCTATTAAAGAAAAAGATCTTACTTATATATATAATGGCCTTATGACTGGTTATGAAGTAAATCCTAAAGATATAATTATAGATAATAATACTAAAGGAGTAATTATAATTAAAAAAGATCTTCCAAAAGAAGAAGAATGTAATTTATGTGGAATGTGTTATAAAATATGTCCTGTAAAAGTTAATCCTAAAAAAGTTATGGATACAAATAAAAAAAGCAAAAATTGTATTGATTGTGGATTATGTTCATATATTTGTCCATGTAAAATAAATTTAAGAAAATATTTAAGAGGTAAAGATGTATAATGTTTATTTAAAAAGTAAAAATAATAGTAAAAGATTAATTTACATTTATTTAATTTTATTTATACCATTTATTATATATGGATTTTATAAAAATGGTATATCTTTATATCAAAAAGATTTAATAAGTATTTTTAATTTATTTAATATACCAATTTTTATATTATTTTCATGTTTAATAACTTATATTTTTAAAAAAATAAAAAACGAAGAGTTTATTTCATATCGACTTATTTTAAATATTATGATTGGTATGATTACTTTTCCAAAAACAAATATAATTATATATATTATTTTAGTTACATTATTAAATATTTTATATACATTTAAAAAATGTAATATTGCTTCTTTATATATGATAATTTATATATTATTAAGTATAATATTAAAAAATTATTCATTTTTAAATATATATGAAGAAACTACATTACATAGTTATAGTTTAATTAATATATTATTTGGAAATGGTAGTGGAGGAATTTGTCAAACATTTTTAATATATAGTATTTTATCTTTTATAGTTTTAATATGTATTTATGAGTATAAAAAACAAATACCTATTACAGGTTTTATATTTTATTATATTTTAATTATTTTATATTTTATTATATTTAAAGTATTTAATTATGAATTACTTTTAAATAATAATTTAATATTTTCATTTATATTTATAAATACAATATCTATTTTTACTCCATATACAAAAGGTGGTAATTATTTATATGGTTTTACATTAGGATTAGTTTGTTTTATATTATCATTTTTTGATTTAAATTTAGGAGTATATATTATTTCATTTATTTTATCTTTAATTTCTCCATATTATGATAAATTAATTTTAAAACTTCAAAGATAGTTTGGTTGCAATTTTTTTGATATTAATTTATAATTTAAGTAGGTGATTTTTGTGAATATTATATCGGTTGAAGAACCTATAATAGCTGTAAGGGTATCTCAATATCCTGAAAGTAATAAGAATGAATTTTTGTTAGTAGGTAGAAGTAATGTAGGAAAAAGTAGTTTTATTAATGCATTAATTGAAAGAAAAAACTTTGCTCATACATCTTCAAAGCCTGGTAAAACTCAAACACTAAATTTTTATTTAGTTAATAATGATTTTTATTTAGTAGATGTTCCAGGTTATGGTTATGCAAGTGTATCTAAAGATAAACAAAAAAAATTTGGTTTAATGATTGAAGATTATATTAAAAATAGAGAAAATTTAAAAAGAGTTTTTTTACTTATTGATTATCGTCATAAACCTACTGAAGATGATGTACTTATGTATAATTATTTAAAGTATTATAATTTAAATATTACAATAGTTGCTACAAAATATGATAAAGTTACTAAAAATAATCGTATTAAACAAGATAAATTAATTAAAGATACTTTAAAATTATCAAGTGATGATGTTTTTGTTCCTTTTTCTACAGTTACTAAAAAAGGAAGAGAAGATATATTAAAAATAATAGAATCTTATTAAGAAAGGAAAAAGTTATGAATAAAAAAGGATTTACTTTAGTAGAAATATTAGCAGTACTAGTTATTATAGTAGTTGTATCATTAATTGGAACTGTAAGTATTACAGGTGTTAAAAAGAAAATGGAAGAAAATTTATTTAAAAATAAATTAGGAGAAATAATATCAGCTGCTTCAAAATGGGGAGAAGATAATAAAAGTGAATTAGATACTAATAAAACAGTTGGATTTTTAATTACAAATGGATATTTAGAAACAGAAGAAGCAATTAATCCTATTAAATATGAACATACTTGTGGTTCTTTATCAAATGATGTAAATGGTTATGTAGAAGATGGATTATGTAAAAATGTTATTACCAATAATGTTGATTATAAAGTATTAAATAGTTTAGTAGTTAAAATATATCGTGAAAATAATCGAGTATATTCATGTATTGTAGATAGTGAAAGTAATAGAAATCTTTTAGTAGATTGGGATAAATATAGTGATTTAAATTATTATTGTAGATAGGGGGATTTATGCAAACTGTATGTCTAATAGGAAAACCAAATGTAGGTAAAAGTACTATTTTTAATAGACTAATTAAAGAAAAAAAATCAATTATATTAGATACACCTGGGGTAACAAGAGATAGAATTTATGGAACTGTTAATTTAAAAAATAAATCATTTCATTTAATTGATACAGGAGGGCTTACTCTTGAAAATGGAGATTTTAATAAAGATATATTAATGCAGGCTACTCTTGCAATAGATGAAGCTGATATTATTCTTTTTATTGTCGATGCAATTACTGAAGTTAGTACTGAAGATAAAATGGTTGCAAGTATGTTACATAGATCTAATAAAAAAGTTTTGGTGATTGTTAATAAAGCCGATAATAAACAAAGAAATGATAATATATATGCTTTTTATGAACTAGGTTTTGAAGATATTATAGCAGTATCTGCAGAACATAATATTGGTTTTGATAAGTTAAATGATTATTTTGAAAAAAATATAGTTGAAAGTAAAATAGATGTTGATGATACTATTAAGTTTTGTTTTGTGGGTAGACCAAATGTTGGTAAAAGTAGTTTAGTTAATGCCCTTTTAAATGAAGATAGACTTATTGTTTCTGATGTAGCAGGTACAACAAGAGATGCTGTTGATAGTAAATTTAAGTATAATGGAAAAACTTATACAGTAATTGATACAGCAGGAATGCGTAAAAAAGGTAAAATATATGAAAATATAGAAAAATATAGTTATATTCGTTCATTAAAAGCAATTGATCGAAGTGATGTATGTGTTTTAGTAATAGATGCTAAAGAAGGAATAATTGAGCATGATAAACATATTGCTTCATATATTATTGATGCTGGAAAAGCAATTGTTATCGCGGTTAATAAATGGGATGAAATAAATAATCCTGATGAAGAAATAAAAAAATGGAAATTACTTATTGAAAATGAATTTCAGTTTTTATCTTATGCTAAAGTAGTATTTATTTCTGCGAAAACTAAAAAAAGATTAGGAACTTTAATGCCTGAAATAATAAAAGCATATGAAAATCATAATAGGGTGATTTCTACAAGTAGTATAAATGATGTTATTATGGAAAGTGTTCAGATGCATAATCCACCATCATTTAAAGGTAAAAGACTTAAAATTTATTTTACTTCTCAAAGTGCTACTAAACCACCAAAATTTACATTTGAAGTAAATAATAAAAAACTTGTTCATTTTTCCTATGCAAGATATTTAGAAAACCAATTAAGAAAATCTTTTGATCTTGAAGGTACTCCTATAATATTAGAGTTTAAAAATAAAAATGATTAAAAATTATAAATAAATTTTATTGAAATTCTAGCAAGAAAATGTTAGAATTTTTTTATAAGGTAGGAAACTATTATGGAAGAAAAAAGTTATAAAAATGTTAAAGTAGTAGCAGGAGTAGCAAGTGCTTTTTTGCTATTTATTATTTTCGCGGCAGCATTTGCTTATTTTGGAACATTTAATATTGATTTAAATAATAATGTAGCTGTAAATATTTATGCAGAGCAAGGTGGTTCTGCTACATTTACAACAACAGCTGCTCAGCTTAATCTTCAAGTGCCAGCATCTGCGATGAGTCAGTCAAATTCTGAAAGTGGTAATGCAGTACTTGCCGCAGAAAATACCGCAACATTAAATGTTACATTAAAAGGTGCCGAAGGAATGCTTACAACTTGTACATATAATATTATTTATGAATATGATAATACTTCAGAAACTTATGGAAATAGTGTAGCAGTAACAAGTGGAGCAGATAAAGAAATAACCCTTCAAGTAAGTGGCTTAAATGGTAAATATAATTATTATGAAACAGAAAGAAACTTTAATTATTATTCTGGAAGTAATGGCGAAGATACTACTGATGTATGGGAAAGTGCCACT
>JAQXPH010000006.1 GCA_029100545.1 bacterium
TTATATTGAATATTATAATAATTATAGATATCAATGGAATCTAAAAAAAATGACTCCAGTACAATACCGAAATCATCTTTTCGAATCCCTTGCTTAAAATCTCTCTTTTTTATTTAGTCCTTGACAAGGGGTACATTTTAATATTTTAAATCTTTTTTATTTATTTTTAGTTTTATTAGTTATTTATTGAAGTTTATTTAGTTTTTTTAAATTAAAAAAACCATATCAGTTAGATAGAGTTCTCAAAACATTTTCTCTCGGGATCATTTATTACTCGCACCACCCGTAAGCGAGAAACATTGTCGATCGGGATCATTTATTACTCGCACCATCCGTAAGCGAGAAACATTTTCTTATATATGCACTTTTTAAATGCATTAATAATATATTATATTTTATAAACAATGTCAATTTGCATAAAATTATTATGCATAAAATTATCTACAATATTATTATATACAAAAATATAAAAAATATCTTTAATTAATTCATTTAAATTTATTTAACAATTTAAATAAAAATTTTAAAAATATTTTAAATCTTTTTTATTTATTTTTAGTTTTATTTGTTATTTATTGAAGTTTATATACTTTTTTGGTAAAATAAAAACGTAATTAAAGGAGTGGTATTTTGAATTACGATAAAACCTCAATTTTTGATCTTAAAGTATTAAGACAAGAATTAATTATGATTAATATAAATGAAGTAATCAAAGCACTTGAAGAAAGGGGTTATAATCCCACTAGTCAATTAATTGGTTATTTACTTTCTGGTGATGCGTCTTATATCACATCATATAAAGATGCTAGAAAGAAAATTACTAAGTTTTCTAGAGAAGAAATATTAATGGCGATTATAAATGGGTATTTAGGAAGATGAAAAGATATTTAGGATTAGATTTAGGAACAAAAACATTAGGTGTTTCAATTACTGATAAATCAAATACAATTATATTTCCATATACATTAATTAGATTTAAACATGAAGATTATGAAACAGCTTTTAATGAAGTAAAAGAAATTGTTGAAAAAGAAGATATAACTGATATAATTATTGGACTTCCCAAAAATATGGATGGTTCACTTGGATTTGCAGCTGATAGAACATTTAACTTTTGTAAATTGTTAGAAAGACTTAATAAGAATGTTGTTATGGTTGATGAACGCTTAACTTCAATAGAGGCACAAAAAATTTTACTTGCAAATGATTTGAGTGCAAGAAGTTGTAAAAACTATATAGATATGCAAGCAGCAGTAATCATTTTGGAAGATTATTTAAGGAGTATTGATGAATAAAATTACATTAATAAATGGAAAGAAAAATGAAGAATATAGTTTACTTTTTTCATTTGTTAATAGTGATGATGAAAAGTTTTTAGTATATACCGATGGAAAAAAAGATGATGATGGTATGGTATATGCTTATATTGGTAAAAAAAATGGTAATAATCTTTTAAATGATGTTGAAGATAAAGATATAGAAATAGCTTTAGAATTATTAGAAAAGATAGAAAAGGATGATTAGTAGATGAAGAAAAAATTAACTATTATTATAGTTATATTTATTATTATTTTAGCACTGCTTGGTGTATCTTTCTTTGCTTTAACTAAAGTAAGTGATGATAAAAATAGTATTACTTTTAATGTTAAAGCTGGAGAAAATAAAATTGAAATTGTAAATAATTTAAAAAGTGCAGGACTTATAAGAAGTAAATATGTTACTTATGTATATGTATTTTTAAATCCTAAACTTAATTTACAAGCAGGAACTTATTCATTATCAAAATCTATGAGTACAAAAGAAATAATTACTAAAATAAATGATGGTAAGACTAACGAAAAACCTGCTGTTGTACATATTACTTTTATTGAAGGTAAAAGACTTGTAGAATATCTAAAACAAATTGAAGATAATTTTAATATTAATTATGATGACATGATAAATACGTTAAATGATGATAAATTTTTAAATTCTTTAATTAAAGATTATGATTTTATTGATGAGTCAATAAAAAACAAAGATATTTATTATTCTTTAGAGGGATATTTATATCCTGATACTTATGAATTTTATCAAAATGCATCTTTTGAAACAATTATTAGAACTATGCTAGATAATATGGAAAATAAAATAAGTAGTTTAAAAGAAGAAATAAATATAAGTAAATATTCATTTCATGAAATATTAACTATGGCTTCAATAATAGAAAAAGAAGCAATAAATAATGATGATAGAAAAAAAGTAAGTCAAGTAATATATACAAGACTTGATAAAAATATGGCATTAGGTATGGATGTTACAGCTTATTATGGAGCAAATCTTTCTTTAAAAGAAGAAATAACAAATAAAGAATTAAATGAAAATAATCCATATAATACTAGAAATACTTCTTTTAAAGGATTACCTGTTGGACCAATATGTAGTCCTTCAGTTAATTCTATAAAAGCTGCTTTAGAACCAGCAGAAACTAATTATGTATATTTTTATGCCGATATTAAAACAGGTTTAGTTTATTTTGCTGAAAATTATGAAGACTTTTTAAAATTAAAAAATGAATTCGGGTGGTAATATGAAAGAAAAAATAATGGCAATGGAAAAATATGCGGAAGAAGAAAATGTTCCCATAATAGAAAAAAAATCAATTGCATTTATAATGAAATATATTCAAGATAATAATGTAAAAAATATTTTAGAAATAGGAAGTGCTATAGGCTATTCAACGATTTTAATGGCTAGTGCAAAAAATGATGTATATGTAACTACTATTGAAAGAGATGAAAAAAGATATATGCAATGTCTTAAAAATGTTAAAGATTGTGAAATGGATAAAAAAATTAATGTAGTTTATCAAGACGCATTAGAACTTAATTTACCAGAAGACACATCTTTTGATCTAATTTTTATTGATGCTGCTAAAGGACAATATACAAAATTTTTTGAAAAATATAAATATTTTTTAAAGGATAATGGTACTATTATTACTGATAATATTAAATTCCATGGTTATGTTGGAAATTCTGATGCAATAGAAAGTTCAAACTTAAAAAGTTTAGTTCAAAAAATTGAAGGATACATTGATTTTTTAAAAAATAATACTGAATTTACTACAACATTTTATGATATTGGTGATGGACTTTCAGTTAGTAAGAAGAATATAAATGAATAAATTATTTATAGTTAGTAACATTAATCAAATTGAAATACTTAAAAAAAATGGAATAAATAGTTTTGTTTATCCACTTTTTTCTTTTTGTGTTGGAGTAGAAAAAGAATTTAAATTAAATGAAATTAAAGAAGATAATTCCTTTATATTTGTTAATAGAGTACTTGATAGTAAATCCGCAAATAAGTTAAATGAAATACTTCATAATTTACCAAGTAATATTAAAGGTATTGTTTTTGAAGATTTAGGTATAATTGAAATGCTAAAAGATGTAAATATTATTAAAATTTTATATCTTACTCATTTTGCATGTAATTATATAAGTACTAATTTATATTTAAAATATGTAGATAGTATAGTTCTTCCTCATGATATTACAGAAACAGAAATAGATGAAATAATTAGTAAAGCAAATAAAAAAATATGTTTAAATGTATTTGGATTAATACCTTCAATGTATTCAAGAAGAACTTTAGTAACAAATTATGAAAAACATTATAATATTAAAGTAAATAGACCTTTTATAATTGAAAAAGAAGATAAAAAATTTATTATATTAGAAAATGAATATGGCTCATATATTTATAAATTACCATATTTTAATGCATTAAATTTACTTAATAAAGATGCATTATATTATTTATATTTTCCAATATTTTTAAATGATAAAGATTTGGAAGATTTAGTTAATAATAAAGTAAATATAAATTTTGATGATGGTTTTTTAAATAAAAAAACTATTTATAAAGTAAAGGGGAGGGATATATGATAGAACTTCTTGCCCCAGCAGGAGATAAAGAGCGTTTAAAATTTGCATTTTTATATGGCGCTGATGCTGTTTATTTTGGGGGTCAAAATTATTCATTACGTGCTAATGCTAAAAACTTTTCAAATGATGAAATTAAAGAAGCGGTTATATATGCTCATAGTTTAAATAAAAAAGTTTATGTAACTGTAAATATTATTTTTCATAATGAAGATTTAACTGGTTTAGATAATTATTTAAAATATTTAAATGAAATAAATGTAGATGGTGTAATAGCAAGTGATATAGTAGTCTTGTCTAAAATAAAAGAATTAAAACTAAATTTTAAAGTTATATTATCTACTCAAGCAAGTGTTTTAAATGAATATACAGCACTTTTTTATAAAAATTTAGGAGTAAATCAAATAGTTCTTGCTCGTGAAGCACTTACTGAAGACATCCAAAACATATATAAAAAAACAGGTCTTGAACTTGAATGTTTTATTCATGGTGCAATGTGTACTTCTATTTCCGGTAAATGCATTTTAAGTAGTATCATGACTAATCGTGATTCTAATAGGGGTGGATGCGCTCAAATATGTCGATGGGTATTTAATGAAAATGATGAATTTCCATTTACAATGACACCTAAAGATTTAAATATGATTGAAAATATTCAAAAAATGATTGATTTAAATGTTACAACTTTTAAAATTGAAGGAAGAATGCGTTCAATTTATTATATTTGTACAGTTATATTATGCTATCGAAAAATATTTGATAAAATATTAAGTAATTCATTAACTGAAGAAGATAAAAAGTATTATTTAAAAATTCTTAATAGATGTGCTAATCGAGATAGTGCACCACAATTTTTAAATAGTTTACCAAGTGAAAATGATCAGTATTTTAATTTAAAAGATGAAGAAAGTAATCAAGATTTTTTAGGTATTGTATTAAGCTATGATGATGAAACTAAAATAGCATTAATCGAAGAAAGAAATTATTTTAGTGTAGGTCAAGAAATAGAATTTTTTGGACCAAAAACTGACACTTTCACTTATAAAATTGAACATATTTATGATGAAAATGATAATGAATTATTAAAAGCAAATATTCCTAAAATGCATATTAAATTAAAAGTAGATAATCATTTAAATGAATTTGATTTAGTAAGAGTTAAAATAGATTAGGAGCTCATATGTTTAATAAAATTTTAAAAATAATTGTTATTATTTTATCAATTATTTTCTTTATATATGGTTTAATGATTAAAGGTGTAGGATCTGGCACTATATTTTATTTAGTTTGGATAATTTTATCAATATTATCTTTATTATTATTTTTTATGTTACATTATAAATTATTTGATAAAATACCTATTATTTTTAAGAAAATATTATTTATTGTATTTGTTATAATCTTAATAATTTTTTTAGTTAGTGAATTTTTAATAATTAGTAAAATGTATATAAAAGAAAGAAAAAACTTAGATTATATAATAGTTCTTGGTGCTCAAGTTTATAAAGATAGACCAAGTAGTGTACTTAAATATCGTCTTGATAAAGCTATAACTTATTTAAATGAAAATCCTAATACTTTATGTATTGTTTCTGGTGGGCAGGGGGATAATGAACCTTTTTCGGAAGGATATGGTATGAAAGAGTATTTAGTTAAAAATAATATTAATGAAAATAGAATAATTATTGAAGATAAATCTAAAAGTACTAAAGAAAATTTAATTAATAGTAATAAAATAATTAATGATAAAACTAAAACAATAGGTATTGTTACTAATAATTTTCATATGTATAGAGCACTTTTAATTGCCAAAAAAGAAAATATTAATGCTTATGGAGTAGTTGCATCTTCAAAAGTGCTTTATTTACCAAATAATCTATTAAGAGAATTTCTAGCTTTAATTAAGTATTATTATTTTTAATATCTCTAAGTTCTTTTTCCATTTTTTCAAATGCTTGTAATAAAAAATCTACTTCATTACGGACATTCATATTACTTTTACCATTATCGTAATGACTTCCTCCTTGTTTAGTTTGTTTTGAATTTATATTAATATTATGGCCTTCAATTCTTTGCTCAATAAGTTGTTGTTGAGCTGCAAAAGTAAGCATATATTGTCCAAGTAAAATAATCCAGTTACCAATAGAGTTTAGTTCATAATCATCAAAATCACCGACTAAAACAGCTCCAGCAACTGCTGCAACCATTGAAAAAAGATTAGGATCATAGTTTGGTGGAAAATTTTTGATCATTATAATAAAATTTTATGAAACTATTTTTTTATTATAATAATTTACTAGGCAATTATAATAAACTATAAATAAATAAAAACATACTTTACCATAGAAAGGAAAGTATTTATGATTTATTATCCATATAAAAGTCCAAGACCAACACCACTTGCTCGAAATGATCGTCAATTTATTGTTCCATTTTTATTAGGTGGTTTAGCAGGCGGTGCGGCTGTAGGGCTTACAAGACCAAGACCAATAGTTAACGCAGCACCATATGCAGCACCTTATTATGGTGCACCATATAATTATAATCCATATTATCCAGCAGGGTCATATTCATACTCATATTATGTGCCTAACATTTATCAGTAGTAGTTAAATTAAATATTATACCAATATATAAAAAATAAAGTATTAAACTTGAACCTCCATAGGATAAAAATGGTAAAGTAATACCAATTATTGGAATTAAACCAATATTCATTAAGATATTAATTAAAATATTAAAAAATAGCATTATTATGAAACTAATTATTAAGTAATTAGTTTTTTTATCATTATATTTTTTTATTAAATTAAATAAATTATATATTAAAAATAAATATATAGTAATTATAATAAATAGCATTATAAAACCAAAATTTCCTATAGAAAAAGCAAAGATAAAATCAGTAACACCTTCCGGAATATATAAAAGTATTTTATTAAAACCATTTCTGATAAAACTTACGCTATAAATATTTGTAAGTGCCATATCCATTTGATAACTTTCTTTATAACTAAGTATTCTATTAACACGATAATAAAAACTATTACCAATTAATTTAACTAATAAATCTTGATTATTTTGATATAAATATATAAAAGAAAATAATAATAAAATAAATATAATTAATAAATAAATATAATATTTAAAATTAATTTTTTTAGTAAAAAGAATAGTAAATAGTATAATAAAGTAAAAAATAATAGCTCCTGTATCTGGTTCAATAAATACAAGTATGGAAGGAATTAATGTATAAATAAAAAGTTTAATTACATTTTTTAATTTTTTTTCTTTTTTTGTACTTATATTAATTAAAAAAAGTGAAAGAGATAATTTCATAAATTCACTTGGTTGAAAAGAAATACCTTTAATATTAATCCATCCTTTAGTACCATTTATTTCTTTACCTATAATTAATACCAAAATAAGTAATATTATATTTAATATATAAAAAATATAACTAATTTTGAAAATATTTTTAATATTTATTTTTTGTAATATTAAAAATAGTATTATACTTACTATATACCAAATAAATTGTTTTATATAATATTGAGAATATAAAGTATTTAAATATTTAGCATTATAAATATTTATTATGCTTATAATCATTAATAAAAAAATACATATAATTATATTAATTTTATATTTCTTCATAATAATATTATTGTCTAAAAATAAAAAAATATCATATATTATATTAGGTGATTATAATGGAAGATTTACCAAGTGTTTCTGCATTTGAAATAAAAAAGAATTTAAATAATTCTCAAGAAAGATTTTATGGAAAAAATGCTATCCCTGGAGAAGCAGATAATGAAAATGTAATAGTTAAAATTAATAAAATATTTGCTTCCAAAAATTTTGTTTATAAATGTAAATGTCGAATTTTTTTAACTGATGATATTAAAGAATGCATAATAGTTGGAAGAAATAATAATTATTTACTTACAATAACTGGAGAAAAAATTAAAATAAATGATATAAAAAATATTGAAAAATTATAAAAAAAATATATTAGACTATTTCACTAATATATTTTTTTAATGTTCTAGCATCTTTTCCAAAAATTATTTTAAGTTGATTATCTATTTCAACAATACCTTGAGCACCAAGTTTTTGAATACCTTCTTTATCTACAATTGAAACATCTTTTAAAATAACTTTAAATCTACTCATATTGGCTTCAGCATTAATTATATTATCTTTTCCACCTAGATAAGTAATTAATTTATTTGCTTCAATATTAAAGTTTTTCTTTCTAAGTTTAATAACTACTAAAACAATTATTGTAAGGATTATTGCAATAATAGCATATTCAATATATACGTTCATTTTATCACCATCCTTAATCATTTTATCAAAATACTTTATTTATGTCTAGCAATATGACACATTTTTAATTATCAATCATAAATTATAATGAAAGTAAATAGAGAGGGTGAATATTATGAATAACGCAAACAGATCTGGTAACTGCATTTGTGAAATATTATCTGTAATTTTGGTACTTCAAGAAAATGCATGTCCTGAAAATTGTTTAGATACATGTGATAGACCAATGCTTGGAGGAGGAGCTAATTGTTTAATTTGTAATACAAGACCAGTAATGCTTTATACTTGCTGTGGTAATGGAACACCTTGGAGTATGCCTACTACAAAAGATCCATTAAATTGTTCTGGAGAGTCAAATTCACAAACATGCTCAACAGTATTTAGAGTTGAAAAAATTGAAGGAAATTGTTGTACATTTAGAGTTCTTGCCCAAAATACAGATGAAACATCTTTAAATCCTTATGTTTCTACAAATTCTTTCTTCACAATGGATTGTAGTTGTATATGTGCTATAAAATGCTTAAATGATAGTTTTGTAGATTGTGTTTGTTAAAAATAAAAAGGCCTTATAAAAGGCTTTTTTTGTGGTTAATCAGCAGTGTAATATAAAAAACTTGTTACTTCATCTTCAGAAGGATTTTTTTCAAATTCAATTTTTTGAGTTTTACTAGAATATTTTCCCGATGCATCAGTTATTGTATATTTTATCCAGTATTGATCTATTCCTCTTAATTCATCAACTTCATGATATACTATATGAGTAATTTTATAATCATCTTTATCATCCCAAACTTTTAAATGTTTATAATTTATATCATCAATACTTACTACTTTATATGTGTCATCTTCAAATTTAATAATTGGAATAGCAATATCAACTGGATTATTATAATCTTTTAAATATGTTCCACTTGTATTATTAGCAATCCATCCTTTAGTACCATTTTTAAATTTAACTTCATACCAATATAAATTTGGATCATTTAAATTATAATTTAATACTTCATATACTTCTCCTTTATATACTTTACTATTACTATATGAATATCTATCGGGTTTTTCACGTACATTTATATAATCAGTTAATATTTCAACATACCAGCCTTTTTTAATTTCTTCGATTCTTTCTTTTTCTTTTTTATTATCATAAGTTTTTTTAATAAAATAGCCACCTGTAAAAAGAAGTCCTCCTATTAAAACAACAAGTAAAAATTTTTTCAATCTATCACATCCTTAAATAAATACTATCATATATATAATTTTTTTTCTATAAAATCGATTGATTTTACATAATTTAAGTTACTATAATTTACTTGTTTTTTCATTATTATTAAATTATAATGTAATTAATATTGGAGGATAAATGAATAATAAAAAAGAAAAGAAACAAAAAAGATTTATTAATTATATTTATTTTATTATTTCAGTATTTTTCTTTGTTCTTGCATTTATATGTTTTAACTATAAAATTAATAAATTCGCTTTTGTTAATATTTGTTTTGGAGCGGCAATACTATGTTTAGGAATAGGGTATATCAAAATGGATAAAAACGATAAATAAAATTCAAATTACTTGATTTGGATTTTATTTTTTTGTATAATATTATTAGTTTTTAAGAAAAGGGAAATTAATGGATCATTATTTTACAAATAATCAAAATTTAAAAAGTGATATAAAGAGTTTAAAATATTCGTATAAGAATTATGAATTTAATTTTTTAAGTGATAATGGTGTTTTTAGCAAAAATCATTTAGATTATGGAAGCAGGTTACTTTTAGAAACGTTTTTAAGTTGCACTTTTGAAAGTAAAAGTGTTTTAGATTTAGGTTGTGGATATGGGCTTATTGGCATTGTTATAGCAAGAACATTATCTACTAATGTTACACTTTGTGATGTTAATAAAAGAGCGCTTCATTTAGCTAAAAGAAACTTAGATGAAAATAAAGTTAGTTGTAATATTATTGAAAGCAATATTTATGAAAATATAAAAGAAAAATATGACGTAATTATTACTAATCCTCCAATTAAGGCAGGGAAAAAAGTTGTTCTTGATTTTCTAGTAAATGCAAAAGAGCATTTGAATACTGATGGCTTACTGTGGTATGTTATGAGAAAAGATCAAGGTGCTAAAAGTATAGCAAAAATTTTAGAAGAATATTATGAAGTTAAGAATATAAAAAAAGATAAAGGTTTTTACATATTTTGTTGTAAAATGTATTGACAATACTTTAGAAAGTTTGCTAAAATTATAAATTGTTGACGTGTTTATATTTACAAGATAATATAGTCCAAAAAAATAAGATTATGGGGTGAGATCGTGGCTTATAAAAAACAAAAATTTGGAGACTATCGCGAAAGAATTAATTTCGCAAAATCAAGTAACACTCTTGAACTTGCAGATCTTTTGGAAATTCAAAAGAAAAGTTATCAGAATTTTATTGAAAATGGAATCAAAGAGACATTTGAGGATCTTTTTCCAGTTGAAAGTTTTACTGGTAATATTTCTCTTGAATTTGGGGAATATTCTTTAGAAAAACCAAGATATTCAATTAAAGAAGCAAAGGAAAGAATGGTTAACTATGCTGCACCACTTAAAGTGCAAGCAAGACTTTACATTCACGAAACAGGTGAAGTAAAAGAACAAGAAATCTTTTTAGGAGATATGCCATTAATGACAGATGCAGGTACATTTATTATTAATGGTGCTGAAAGAGTAATTGTTTCTCAACTTGTAAGAAGTCCTTCTATATATTTTAAAAGAGAAATTGATAAAAATGGTAGAAGAATTGTAAGTGGAGAAATTATACCTAATAAAGGTACATGGCTTGAATATGAAACTGATGCTAAAGGTGTAATATATGTACGTATTGATCGTACTAGAAAAGTTGCTGTAACAACATTCTTACGTGCATTAGGACTAGAAACTGATGAAGAAATTATTGAATTATTTGGAGATAATGAATTTATTAAAAATACATTAGAAAAAGATAATACAAATAATACTGATGAAGCACTTCTTGAAATTTATGAAAAACTTCGTCCAGGAGAACCAGCAACAATAGATAGTGCTAAAAACCAATTAATTACTAGATTCTTTGATCGTTTCCGTTATGATCTTGCAAAAGTAGGTCGTTATAAATTTAATAAAAAATTATTTATTTGTGAAAGAATTTTAGGATGTACTTTAGCAGAAAATATTAAAGTTGGAAAAGAAGTAATTGCTTCAAAAGGTGATGTAATTACTAAAGATTTGCTTGCTAAATTAAAGGAAGTATTCTTAAATGGTTATAATTTAAAAGATGCAACTATTAATCAAGAACTAGATGATTATAAATTAATTCAAACTATTAAAGTTTATGATAAATTAACTGGTAAAAAAGTTATTACCTTAATTGGTACAGATAATACTGTTACTGAAAAAAGACTTACTATTCCAGATGTTTATGCATCATTATCATATTATATTGGACTTCATTATAATATCGGCAATGAAGATGAAATCGATCACCTTGGAAATAGACGTGTTAGACAAGTTGGAGAACTAATTGAAAATCAATTTAGAGTTGGTATGGCTAGAATGGAAAGAGTTATTCGTGAAAGAATGACTACTCAAGAAATTGAAAATGTTACTCCAAAAACACTTATTAATATTCGTCCAGTTACTGCAGTATTGAAAGAATTCTTTGGTTCATCACAACTTTCTAAGTTTATGGATCAAGTTAATCCGATTGCAGAACTTACAGATAAAAGAAGACTTTCTTCTTTAGGACCTGGAGGACTTTCAAGAGAAAGAGCTGGTATGGAAGTAAGAGATGTTAACTCATCTCATTATGGAAGAATATGTCCAATTGAATCACCTGAAGGTCAAAATATAGGTCTTATTACTTCACTTGCTGGTTATGCTAAAATTAATGAATATGGTTTTATTACAACTCCTTATCATAAAGTAAATAATGGTGTTGTTGATAAAGATATTATTTATATGACAGCAGATGAAGAAACTGATTATTATATATCTCAAGCTACAGTAAAACTTGATAAAGATAATAAAATTATTGATGAAGATGTACTTGTAAGGGTAAATGGTGATAACGTTATTGTTAAAAGAGAAGAAGTAGATTTTGTTGACGTTGCTCCAAGCCAAGTTGTAGCAGTTACTACAAGTTGTATACCATTCTTGGAATTTGACGATGCTAAAAGAACACTTATGGGTGCTAACATGCAAAGACAAGCAGTTCCACTTTTAACAAGTGAAGCTCCAATAGTTGGAACAGGTGTTGAATATATTGCAGCATCATCATCAGGAAGTTGTGTTCTTGCTAAAACAGCTGGTGTTGTTGAATATGCGGATGCGAAAAAAATAGTAATAAATGTTGGAACAAGTTCTGATACTTATTATTTATCTACATTTGAAAGAAGTAATGCATCAACTTGTGTTAACCATCGTCCTATCGTTAAAATCGGTGATAAAGTTCATGCTGGTCAAGTAATTGCTGATGGACCATCTTGTGATAAAGGTGAACTTGCACTAGGTAAAAATATGACTGTTGCATTCATGACTTTTGAGGGTTATAACTATGAAGATGCAGTAATATTAAATGAAAGACTTGTTAAAGATGATGCTTATACATCACTACATATTTCTCATTATGATATTGAATGTCGTGATACTAAACTTGGACCTGAAGAAATTACTCGTGATATACCAAATGTTGGTGAAGATGCTCGTAAAAATCTTGATGCTGATGGTATTGTAAGAATTGGTACAGAAGTTAGAGAAGGCGATATACTAGTTGGTAAAGTTACACCAAAAGGTGTTCAAGAACTTACTAGTGAAGAAAAACTACTTCATGCAATTTTTGGAGAAAAAACTAGGGAAGTAAGAGATACATCACTACGTGTTGATCATGGTGCTGATGGAATAGTACATGATGTACAAATATATACAAAAGAAAATTCTGATGAACTAGCAGCAGGTGTACAAAAAGTTATTAGAGTTTATATTGTTCAAAAAAGAAAAATCCAAGTTGGAGATAAAATGTCAGGAAGACATGGTAATAAAGGCGTTATTTCTTTAGTTGTTCCAGAAGAAGATATGCCATTTATGCCAGATGGCCGTCCAGTTGATATTATGCTTAATCCACTTGGTGTTCCATCTCGTATGAACGTTGGACAAATACTTGAACTTCACTTAGGTATGGCAGGAAAAATTCTTGGTAGACATTATGCAACTCCAGTATTTGATTCTGCAAACTGGGATGATATTTCAGAGCAAATGAAAGATGCTAAAATGAGTCCAGATGGAAAAATGACTTTATATGATGGACGTACTGGTGAACCATTTGATAATAAAATTGCAGTTGGTGTAATGTATATGGTTAAACTTCATCACATGGTTGATGATAAATTACATGCAAGAGCTACAGGACCATATAGTTTAGTTACACAACAACCATTAGGAGGAAAAGCTCAATTTGGTGGTCAAAGATTCGGAGAAATGGAAGTTTGGGCACTATATGCTTATGGTGCTGCACACGTACTTCAAGAAATATTAACTGTTAAAGCTGATGACATTGTTGGACGTGTTAAAGTATACGAAGCTTTAGTTAAAGGAAAACTTGTAAATCAAGCAGGCGTTCCTGAAAGCTTTAGAGTTCTTGTTAAAGAATTCCAAGCATTAGCCTTAGATGTTGAAGTTATTACAAATGATGATGAATTATTAGAATTTAAAAATATTGAAGAAAAAGATGATGAATCTAATGATTCAATTAGAATAGATGAAATTGATTTATCTTCTGAAGAAATACCAGAACCTGAAGAAACAGTTTCTGAAGAAATTGAGGAAGATGAAGAAGATGATGAATTATCACTTGATGATTTAGAATTTCCAGATGATTTAGATTTGGAAGGGGAAGAAGGTGAAGAGTAATGATAGATGTTAGTAATTTTAAAGGAATTAGAGTTTCTATTGCATCCCCAGAAAAAATTCGTTCATGGTCTTATGGTGAAGTAAAAAAACCAGAAACAATTAATTATCGTACTTTAAAACCTGAAAGAGATGGACTATTTTGTGAAAAAATATTTGGACCTACAAAAGATTTTGAATGTAGTTGTGGTAAATATAAAAGACTTAGATATAAAAATATAATATGTGATCGTTGCGGTGTAGAAGTTACCCTTTCTAAAGTTAGAAGAGAAAGAATGGGACATATTGAACTTGCTGCACCTTGCTCTCATATTTGGTTCTTTAAAGGTGTACCTTCAAAAATGGGACTTGTTCTTGATATGTCACCTCGTGATCTTGAAGAAATCTTATATTTTGTAAGTTATGTTGTAATAGATCCAGGAAATGCTCCTTTAGAAGTAAAACAAACTATTTCTGACAAAGAATATAGAAATTTATATGAAAAATATGGTGATACTTTTAAAGTTGGTATGGGTGCTGAAGCCATTAAAGAACTTTTAAAAAGAGTTGATGTTAAAAAAGAAATTGATAAAGTACATGAAGAACTTGAAAATACTACTGGTCAAAAAAGAGTACGTCTTGTTAAAAGGCTTGACTGCTTAAATGCTTTCTATGAAAGTGGTAATAAGCCAGAATGGATGGTATTAGATGTTCTTCCTGTTATTCCACCTGAACTAAGACCTATGATTCAACTTGATGGTGGAAGATTTGCAACATCTGATTTAAATGACTTATATCGTCGAATTATTAATCGTAATAATCGTTTGAAAAAATTACTTGAACTTGGAGCTCCTTCAATTATTGTTCAAAATGAAAAGAGAATGCTTCAAGAAGCAGTTGATTCACTACTTGATAATGGTAGACGTGGAAGAAGTGTTACAGCATCTTCTAATAGACCTCTTAAGAGTTTATCTTCAATGCTTAAAGGAAAACAAGGTAGATTTAGACAAAACTTACTTGGTAAAAGAGTTGACTATTCAGGACGTTCAGTTATCGTAGTAGGACCTAGTCTTAAAATGTATCAATGTGGTCTTCCAAAAGAAATGGCTCTTGAATTATTTAAACCACATGTTATTCATGGCCTTGTAGAACGTGGCCTTGCTCATAATATTAAAGGTGCTAAAAAATTAATTGAAACTAGAAATGAATGTGTATGGGATATAGTTGAAGATGTTATTACTGAACATCCAGTTTTACTTAACCGTGCTCCAACTTTGCATAGACTTGGTATTCAAGCATTTGAACCAATATTAATTGGAGGAAAAGCAATAAGACTTCATCCACTTGTATGTGCAGCATTTAATGCTGACTTCGATGGTGACCAAATGGCTGTTCATGTACCTCTTTCTGAAGAAGCAAAAGCTGAAGCAAGACTACTTATGTTAGGTGCAAACAATATTTTAAATCCAAAAGATGGAAAACCAATTGTTACACCATCACAAGATATGGTACTTGGAAACTGCTATTTAACTATTGAAAAAGCTGGCGAAGTTGATGAAGGAAGAGTATTTAAAGATGAAAATGAAGCTTTAATGGCTTATGATCGTAAAGAAGTTACACTTCATACAAGAATTGCTTTACCAGTTGATTCATTTAAACATAAATTATTTACTGAAGAACAAAAAGGTAAATATTTAGTTACTACAGTTGGAAAACTTAAATTTAATGAAATATTCCCTGATTCATTCCCATATATGAATGAACCTACAAAAGAAAATATTGAAGGTATAACTCCTATGAAATATTTCTTAGAACCAGGAACTAATATTCCTGAAGCAATTAAAGAAATGCCTTTAGTTTCACCTTTTGTAAAAGGAACATTAAAATCATTAATATCTCAAGTATTTAAAAGATATCGTACAACTGAAACATCAATTATGCTTGATAAATTAAAAGATCAAGGATTTAAATATTCTACTATTGCGGGTATTACAGTATCTTATGCTGATATTAAAACTACTAATAAGAAAGAAGAATTTATTAGTGAAGCAAAAGCTCAAGTAGATAAAGTTAATAAACAATACAAAAAAGGTATTATTACTAAAGAAGAAAGACATGAAGAAGTTATTTCTATTTGGACTAAAACTACTGATAAAGTAAAAAATGAATTTAAAGAAATGAGTAATGGTGACTTTGATAATCCAATATTCATGATGATGAATTCAGGTGCTCGTGGAGAAGTTACAAACTTTACTCAACTTGCTGGTCTTAAAGGTTTAATGGCTAAACCAAATGGTGATACAGTTGAAATACCAATTACATCATCATTTATGGAAGGTCTTTCTGTTCTAGAATTTTTCTTATCAACTCATGGTTCAAGAAAAGGTGTTGCCGATACTGCATTAAAAACTGCCGATTCAGGATATTTAACAAGAAGACTTGTTGATGTTGCTCAAGATATTATTGTTAAAGAATATGATTGTGGTTCAATCCATGGTGTAGTTGTTAAAGACTTATTAAATGATAAAGATGGCTCTATTATTGAACCACTTGAAGAAAGAATTTTAGGAAGATTTGCCGCTAAGAAAATTATTGATCCAGAAACAAAGAAAACTATTTGTGAAGCTGGTGAAATGATTAATGAAAGCGTTGTTGCTAAAATTAAAAAAGCTGGTATTACTAGCGTTGAAATACGTAGTTCACTTACTTGTAAAACTGATAACGGAGTTTGTCAAAAATGTTATGGACGAAATCTTGCTACAGGAAACCTTGTAGAAACTGGTGAAGCAGTAGGAATTATGTCTGCTCAATCAATTGGTGAACCTGGTACTCAGCTTACTATGAAAAACTTCCATAAAGGTGGAGTTGCTGGTGAAGATGATATTACTCAAGGTCTTCCAAGAGTTGAAGAATTATTTGAAGCAAGAACTCCTAAATATAAAGCAACTATTTCAGAAATTACTGGTAAGGTAACTAAAATAGTTGAAAATAATGGAAAACATATTATAACAGTTACAAATGATGCTGGTAGTAGAGAACATACAACAAATTATAATATGAAGTTACGTGTAAGCATTGGTGATGAAGTTAATGCAGGAGATAAACTTACTGAAGGTGTTATTGCGCCTAAAGAACTTCTAGCAGTTACAGACCCACTTACTGCTCAAGAATATATTTTAAAAGAAATTCAAAGTGTTTATAAACTTCAAGGTGTTGATATTAATGATAAACATATTGAAATAATTGTTAAAAGAATGATTAATAAGATGAGAATTATTGATCCTGGAGATACAAATTTTGTTGAAGGTTTAACTGTTTCACTTAAAACATTTAATGAAGGAAACAAACCAGTACTTCTTGCTGGTGGAGTACCTGCTAAAGGTCTTCCTATTATGCTAGGTATTACAAAATCATCTCTTGAAACTGATTCATTCTTATCTGCGGCTTCATTCCAAGAAACAACTAGAGTTTTAACTGATGCTGCTATACGTGGTAAAGTTGATTATCTAAAAGGATTAAAAGAAAATGTTATCATTGGAAAACTTATCCCAGCAGGTACTGGTGCTAAAGAATATTCTAATATTGACATTGCCTTAGAAAAACAATTTTTAGAAACTGATCCTAGTGAAACTTTAGAAGAAACACTTATGGATGAAAAACCAGTTGTTGAAGAAACTAATTAATTTTAGTTTCTTTTTTTTATAAAAATTTTACTAAATTTTACAAATTAATAAAAATAAATTTTGTTAAAAGTCAAGAAAGTGTTATTATAATAATAAGGAGAGAGTAAATGAAAAAAATTAAATTTTGTCAATATGGTTGTGGTAAAATGAGTGAATACACTATGAGATATGCTATGGAAGTTGGCATGGAATTAGTGGGAGCTTATGATATTAATCCAGAAATAGTTGGAAAAAATGTATCAGTTATAACTAAAACAAATGATACTAATATAATAATTAAGGATGCAAGCGAGGCTGAAAAAGATTTAAGGGAAAAAAGACCAGATATTTGTATAATAACTACAATGAGTTTATTAAATGATTGTAAAGACATTTTATTATTATGTGCTAGTTTAGGAATAAATGCTATAACTACTTGTGAAGAGGCTTTTTATCCAATGAATTCAAATCCGCAGTTAACTGAAAAAATAAATAAGTTAGCAATAGCA
The DNA here is from genome assembly GCA_029100545.1 of bacterium. Classification (GTDB taxonomy): domain Bacteria; phylum Bacillota_I; class Bacilli_A; order RF39; family UBA660; genus UBA6448. Next base: position 18,342 of record JAQXPH010000006.1, read on the forward strand.
AATAATTGTACTATTACGGGAAGTGGATATCAAGATGCTTTTTGGGGTAATTTAATTTCTACAATTGGTGGTGCTACTCATAATATAACTAAAATAAAAGGTAGTAGTAGTTATAATGTTGAAGATTATGGAATTGCTTTAGCAAAAGCCCATGGAGCAGGTTTAAATGTTTCTGATTTTGAAAAAAGTGTTGCAAGTGCGGATAATATAAGTGAAGAAGAACGTATGACTTTAATTGAAAAAGGTGAATTTTTGCCATCATATATGTGGAATGTAAATGGGTGGCTTGCTGACAAACTTGGATTAACTGTTAAAAGACAAACACAAAAATGTATTCCTACAATAGCTGAAGAAGATATTTTTTCTAGTACTTTAGGAATGACAATTAAAAAAGGTGATTGTACTGGAATGAGTGCAGTTGTAACAACTGAAACTGAAGAAGGAATTACGTTTGAAACCGAATGTATTGGTAAAGTATATTCAAGCACGGATTATGATAGTAATGAATGGACAATTTATGGAGAACCCAATACAACAATGATTATAAATAGGCCATCAACTGTTGAACTAACATGCGCTAGTATTGTTAATAGAATACCAGATGTAATTGAATCTAATCCTGGATATGTACCAACTAGTAAGATGGGAGAACTTAAAAATATTAGATAAGAAATTTTCTTATCTTTTTATATGCATTATTTATTGTTTATATAGAAATATTATCAAAATTGTTTAAAAAAAATAAGATTGCATTAATATTTTTATTTTGATATAATTAGTTTGAAAATAGGATGTGAGAGTATGGATGATTTGAATTTAGATAATGATGACAAACAAAATGTAATTATTGAAATCAATAAATCTGTGGAAGATACCTTATATGATGAAGATCAGATTGTGTCTGAAGAAAATACATTAATAGTTAAAAAAGATAAGAAAAAAAAGAATAAAGTAAACAAAAATAAAAAAAAGTTTTCTTGGAAAAATTTAACTAAAAAAGAAAAAATTATCTACATTTCAGTTATATCAGTAATATTATTAATAATTATTTTTGTAATAATATATTTTAAGTTTATAAAAAAACCAAATAAAATTAATACTCCTGTTAAAGAAGAAATCATTATTGAAAAAGATAATTATATTTATAATAATGGCGTACTTGAATTTTTAGATAAAGATGATAAAATTCTTGGTAAATATGAATGTGAAAATAAAGATGAAAAAAAATGCTTTGTAGCATATTACTCTAATGATAATTTAAGTGATTTGCCAAAATATGTTGATCAAAATGGTAAACAAATAAATAGATTAAGTCAGATATATAATAATAATTTTGTATTTGTTCAAGATGGAAATTATATTAGTTTATATGATATAGCAAAAAAAGAAAAAAAAGGTACATATGAAACTATAAATAAGGGCGAAACTTCAAACAATTTAGTTGTATTTAAAGATGATAAAGGTAAATATGGTTTATTAGAAATTTTAGAAAATAATTATAATATTTTAATAGATGCAAAATTTGATTATCTCGAAATATATAATAGTTCTGATAAATTTATTGCTAGTGACGATGAAGGTAACTTTTTAGTTGATAAAAATGGCTTAGTATTAACATCTTATTTTAAAGGTAATATTAAATCATTTAATGGAAGATTTATTGTAACATATGATACAGATTATTATATTTATGATTATAATGCTAATAAAGTTCTTCCAGATAGTTATGATAATATTAAACTTGATGAAGAATTTGTATTTACAATTAATAATCGAAAAATGATTATTTATGATAATAAATTAAATAAATTAAACGAAAGTGCTATTAAACTTCAAGATAATAATTTTGATATTAATTATATTTTTGATGATAAAAATATTTTAAAAGAAACTGAAAAACCATTTGAATATGAATTAAAGGGTAGTAGTTTAATTATTGATGTTGATGGTAAAGAAACAAAAATTAATGTTTATGAGGGCGTTATAAATACTAAATATGATTATATAAATTATTATGATGGTGTTCTTTATATTTATAGTGATATTGATAAAACATCAGTAATTGGATCATATAAATGTAAAAATAAAAATACTATTACCTCTAAAAATGATGAATATTATAACTGTATGATTGCTAAAGAAAATAATATTTTATCTAATAATGAAAATATTGGTTATATACCAATAATTAATGGAAATTATGTTTATATTAAAGATAGTAAAGATGATCAAAAAAATATAGTTCTTTATGATTTAACTTCTTTAAAAATACTTTCTGAGTATAATGAAGTTGAGACCGGTATTTCTGCGGAAAAAATTACTCATGTTACAAGTATTAATAGTCTTATATTTGCTAAAAACACTTCAGGTGGATATGGTGCAATAACATTCAGTACCAATGGGCCAGTTGGCGTAATTGCCTTTAATGATACTAAAGGAAGTGATAATTATGAACCATCAGGTAAAACATTAAGTATATCTTATTTAAAAGATTACATATATGTTAAACGTGAAAAAAGAAATTTCTTATATGATAAAATTGGTAATGAAATAGCTACATCAATATTTGAAATTGTTGATTATTTAGGAAACTATATGACTATAAAAGATAATAATAAATATTTAGTTTATAGTTTAAAAGGGCAAATTATCAGTAATGAAGGAAAATATATAAGTCTTAAAGATAATTATTTTGTTTTAGTAACAAATGATAATAAACTTAATATATATTCATATATAGATGGTAAAAAGAAATTATTAAATACTGATTTATTAATTAGTAGTGAAAATATTGAAAATAGTTTTGAAATAAATGAAACAGATAATAATTATATAATAACAATAATTAATAAAAATGAAAAAAAGAATTATTTATTTGATAAATCTACTGGAAAATTACTTACTGAAGATAATGGAGAAGAATAATGAAGGATAATAAATTTGTATTACCTATTTTGATAGTTCTTCTTGCAATATTTTTACCTTTATCAATATATGGAATCTATTCTAATAAAAATAGCATTTTATTTAAAGATAATCCCAATCATGAACATAAATTTAATAATAAATTATATTATTATGATGATAATGATAATTTGATTGGTTATTATGAATGTACAAGTGATAAATGCAATGATGCAAGCACAACAATAGATGATGAAAATAATATATATTATGATAAAGGTAAAGATAATAAAATTAGTATATTAAGTAATAATAATGTGTTTATTCAAGATAATGATGTTATTAAATTATATAATTTAAATTCAAAAGTTAGTTTATTAGAATTAAAAATGATAAAAAATTATAGTGCACCAATTGATGACAATTTATTAATTGTTAAAAATATTGATAATAAATATGGTATTATGGATTTAGATACTGTAAACTTTAAAATAAATCCTGAATATGATTATTTAGCTATTAATAATTCATTTGATGGCGAAAAATTAGTGGCAAGTAAATTAATTGCTAAGAAAAATAATGTATATTATCTTATTAGTAGTGATAATAAGAAATTAACTGCTGAGTTTAATAATAGTATTTATGATTTTAATGATAATATAATTGTATGCATTGATAATGGTAAATATATGATTTATAAATATGATGGTACAAAAATATTGGATTATCAAGATATTACTAAAATAAATTTATTGAAAAATATAGTTATTTATCAAAATAGGTTAGGTAATATTTATATCTATGATAATTTATTTAATAGTATAATTAAAAGTTTTATACCAATATCAAGTGATATGAATTATACTTATGAAATTGTTGATAATACTATTGAAATAAAAAATAATAATGTGTTATATGATACATATTCTATAAAATAATAGGAGGAAAATATGAAAAATAAAAAAGGATTCACATTAGTTGAACTACTTTCAGTAATAGTGCTAATAGGAGTAATTTTATCACTTGCAGTATTAGGAGTAAGTTCAATAAGAAAAACTGTATTAGAAAAACAATATATAAATGTAAAAACAGAAATAGAATTAGCGGCAGAAAAATATTATAATGATACAGAAAGTACGCAAATGTATGTACAAACATTACTTGATGAAGGCTATTTAAAAGCCGATAATGAAAGTAAAAATATAGTTGATCCAAGAGATAGTCAAAATGTACTTAATTGCTATATAGTTGATATAAAAGATGAAAATGGCAAATTAAATGAATCAGAAGAATATAATAAAGATTGTAATCAAAAATTAAATAATACATATGCCATAAAAATAACAGATATAAATGGAAATAATATAGATGGAAATGAATGGTATAATGAATCATTTATAATAAAAGCTGTAGCTAGCAGTGCAGAAACAATTAATAATTATAGTTGGACAACTGAATTAAATCCAAACGTTATAGGAACAGGTGACGAATATAATTTAAATACTTTAGTTAATGAACGTGGTGGAGTTATAGAGGATGTATTTTATGTAAGTGGAATAAATTTAAGTGGTAAAGTATTAAAATCCGCTGGACAAAGTATAAAAATAGATACAGTTAAACCAACAATAATTAAAAATTCAAATGGTGAAGATGTAACTATAACAAATAAAAATGATTGGGCAAAAGAAAAAACAATGTCAGTTGAACTTTCAGATATAGGTTCTGGAATAAAAAGTTATTCATTTGATATAGTTTATGGTTGTTCAAATAGTGATAGTTGGATTACACTAGATAAAGAAAAAAATAAATTAGCAGTAAGTAAAGTTGTTAATGAAGAAGGAACATACTATTTTTGTGCCAAAGATGGTGCTGGAAATGTTATAAATACAGGTGAAATAGTAGTAGAAAAAGTTGATGGAGTGCCACCAAAATGTTCATATGATGGTGAAAATGCTAATTGGATAAATGGCAGTAGAACAATTTCATTTGGTTGTGAAGATAATGAAACTGGATGTAAATATATGGAATATGCTGGTAATAGGATAGAATGTAATGATAAAATATGTCTTAAAGAATATGTATTTAAAAATAGTGCTAAAACTGAAAAGATAGCTAATACTATAGGAACATTTACAATTTATGATCAAGTTGGAAATAAGACAGTATGTCCTATAACTGATGAAAACAATGAAAATAAAAAAACAGATTTAGATGTATATGTTGATAATGATAAACCAGTAATAGACTCAGTATCTGTTAAAAGTAAAAAAGAGTATAATAGTAAAGAAATTACTGTAACAATAATTGTATCAGATAAGCATAGTGGTATGGATAGTGTATGTGTTACTACAAGTGGCAAAGATTCTGATTGTAATTTGGTAGATATAAATACCTGCTTAGAAAGTAATGGAAAATATACATGTAATATAGATTACATATTACCTTCAAATGAAGGAAGTGGAGCAAGATATTCTATATTTGGTCATGCTAAAGATAATGTTGGAAATACATCAAATAAAAATGTAGTTTATACAATGTATGCATATTGTGATAAAACTCAGTTTAGTTCATATGGCTCATGGAGTTCATGTAGTGCATCATGTGATGGTGGAACGCAGAAAAGAAGTGTTTACTACAATGATTATTATTTTTCTACATATAGTTGTAAAGCTCAAAGTGAATCAAAATCATGTAATACAATGAGTTGTTGTTCTTCAACTTATACATCAGGTACACCAGTTTATGGAAGTTGTAGTAACACTTGTGGTACAGGAACTAGAAGTGTAAGATATAACAAATATTCAAATTACGATGATAGTTACTGTGGCACAGATACAAGTTATGAATCATGTTCTGACTCATCAGGTTGTTCATCAGGTGGTGGCGGTGGTAGTAATTGTGAACCAATAAATGGAAATAGATGTTATAATGGTTCATGGGTTTATATAACAGAATGTTGTGATGACGGATATTGTAATGGTTCAATACCAAGAAGTCAATTAACTTTGAGTTCAGGTTGTGGTTCATCAGGTGGTGGCGGCTCTACTGGTGGCGGTGGTTCTTCGGGAGGAGGATCATCAAGCGGTAATAGTTGTAAATGTACTAGTTCATCTACAATTAATTGTCCATCTAGTTTTGATTATTGTACATGTGAAGGTGGTTCGGTTTGTTATCATATAAAGGGGCAGAGTACTTATGATTGTTGTTTCTAATAAAAAAAATATAATAAAACTTGGAGTAGTAATTATAATTATGTTATTATTTACTACAGGATGTAAACAAAAAGAAAATTTATCCAATCTTACAAGAAAAGTTTATACACCTACTGAAACAGATTATAATATTCAAAAAGAGAATTTATATGGCTGTTGGCAAATTGATACATATGATATCTATGATGGTGAAAATGTTTTATTTGAAATAAAAAATAATATTACATTTAATTTTAGTAAAGATGAATTAGTAAGTTGTAATTATAATGAGGATAAAAAAGAAGAATGTAACAAATTTGATTACTCAATTGACAATAATAATTTAATATTAAAATCAAAAACTGATGAAGATAATGAAAAAACATATTCAATTTTTTTAGAGGATTATAATGAAAAAACAGCATATATGACTTTATCTTTTATTAAGGAAGGTAATGAACATAGATATCATTTATCATTAAGTCAAGATTGTAAGTTAGATTATTGGGATAATTAAGAAAGATTCTTTGTCAAATAGTGTTGGTAGACAATAAATTTGATAAATGTAACTTTGTGAAGGATGATGAAAATCATCCTTTTATAATGCCTTTAATTAGAAAAATACGAGCGATAAAATGATCATACTTTCTATAACCAAAAGCGATTCTTTTT
>JAQXPH010000007.1 GCA_029100545.1 bacterium
TTATAAAAAAATAAAAAAATTTTTCAATTAAAATTTATAAATAAAAACGTACGCATTATTTTAACATCAAAAAAGACTCATAAGCTCTTATAAATAAAGGGTTCGAGTCTTTTTACTTTCTAAAAACTGTCAAAGTCAGGAGTATAACAAACAAAATTGTTTTTTTCAATCTATTTTAATTCATAATCATGATTATTTTTTAATGTTCTAGTACCAATATTTAAACTTGAATGATATTCTTCACTAGTAAATAATTCAAACATAGCATTTTCTAAAGCATATTTAACTACTTTATCTAAATCTTCGCCTGTAGTAAGAGAAATATTAATTATTTCCTCAATAAAATCATCATCTATATTAAAGTCAAAACAAAATGATTTTATTAAATCAATATAATGAGTAAGAATACCAGTTTCAGGATGACAAAGTTTTAATTTAAGCATTTCTCTACTTACTGGATTAAGTTTAATATTGTAACAAGATAGTTCAGAAAGTTTATCTGGAACACCACTTGCATATTGATTAATACCACATAATCCTCTTTTTGAAAAATCTCCCATAATAACTATAAATAAATTATTTGTAGGATAGTTTATTAACCCTTGAGAAGCAGATATTTTATAATCAATACCATTCATAAGATCTTTAATAACATTTAAACTATCTTGAGCAACATCTCTATCTGAAGAAAGTAACAATTTATCAGCATTATCAAGAATTAACATTGCATTTTCATGATTTTCATTATCATTAGCTAAACTTAAAAATAATAAATCAAATGAAAAATTTTCATTACTTAAATCTTCAACAAAAACATCCATAGGTAAATTATTTTTTAATACCTTTATTATTTCTTCTTTACCAGAACCTTTCATACCATCAATAATAATATTACCTTTACTTTTTTCATGAGAATCAAATAAATGAGTTGATACTGCAACTACAATTTTTTTTATTGCATCATCTTGCATAAATACATTATTTTTTAATTCATTATATAAATTTTTTGGTGTAAATAAATTAGAATCATTATTTATAAAAGTTTGTATAAAATGGTTGGCTATTTCATCAGAATTAATTAATTCTAATTCATTACCTTTATAAAGAAAATATATTTCATTATTTTTATTAAGAATATAATAATTTTTTATATCATTTAAAAACTTTTCTTTAAGTATATTCTCATCTTCAATTTGATATAACATTTTTAATTTACTTTCTTCGAGAATAAAAGTAACAAGTTTTCTTTCATAACTTCCAAATGAATGATATTTTTTTCCATTTACACATATAAAAGAAGTATCTTCTAAAATACCATTTACTATTTCAATGGGTTTATATACTCCATTTTTAATTTTTTTTATTACAACCGCATATTGTTTTTCACTATCCATAATAATCCTTTTCTTATCAAAATAGTCAAAACCTTTTTTATTCGTAATTTTCTAACACTTTTAATATACCACGATATGGAAGTGTAGCACAAGTCTTTCTACTTGATTGTTTATAAATATCTTCATAAACATATGCTTCATTTAAAATATCTTTATCATAAGTTTTTTCATTTACCATATTTATAAAATTATTTATATAATTTATTGCTTCAGATACACTTTTACCAATTAAATTTTTTATCATTATAGATGTAGATGAAATACTTATTGCACATGCTTCCCCATCAAAACAAATATCTTTAATTATTTTATCTTTTATTAGAATATACATATCAATATTATCAATGCAAGAATCATTTGCCGTATTTACTTTTTCATAAGATTCATCATTTATAATTTTTCGATTAATTGGATTTTGATAATGTTCCATAATAATTTCTCTTTTTAATTCTGGGTCCATTAGAACATCTCCTTAATTATTTTATCTTTGTTTTTTAATAAATCGACTAAGATATCAATTTCTTTTTCTGTGTTATAAAAAGATAAACTTATTCTTACCGTATTGTTTACTTTCGTAACATTTTTAAGTATTTTCGCACAATGGTTACCTGCTCTAACACAAATTTTATACTTATTTAAATAATAAGCTACATCTTGTGCAAATATATCATCAATATTAAATGTAACTATTGAACTATCACTTTCAATATTAATAATATCAATAAATGGAATTTTTACTAACTTTTCAATTAAATATTCTCTTAAATAATTTTCTCTTTTAGTTATTATATCTATTCCAATTTTATTAATATATTTTATAGTTTCACCAAATGCAATTACTCCAGATATATTTGGAGTTCCTGCTTCTAAACGAAGAGGAAGGTCTTTTAAGAAAATAGACTTTGGATTATCAAATGACTCATTCATTCCACCACCTAAATTTATTGGTTCAAGACTTTCAAGAAGTTCTTTTTTTCCGTATAAAACTCCTATACCAGTTGGTCCAAACATTTTATGAGCAGAAAAAGCCAAAAAATCACAATCTAAATCTTGAACATCTATTTTTATATGTGGAGCACTTTGAGCAGCATCAACCACGACAAAAATGTTATTTTCATGTGCAAGTTTACAAATTTCTTTAATTGGTCTTAAATCACCAATTACATTAGTTATTTGCGCAAGAGCAATTATTTTAGTATTTGGTGTAATAGCTCGTTTTACATTTTCAATTGTAACATGATAATTTGAATCTAAATCTATATAATTAACTTTTGAACCTATTTTATTTTCACATCTAAACCAAGGAAGTACATTTGAAGCATGTTCAGATGTTGTAATTAATATTTCATCATTAGGTTCTAATATATTTTCAAAAAAACCATTAGCAACATAATTTAAACTTTGAGTTGTTCCTGAAGTAAATATTATTTCTTCTTTATATCTAGCATTAATAAAATCTTTTACTAAATCTCTAGTTTCTTCATATTCCATATCAACTTTAAAAGATATATCATAATCACCTCTATGAGTATTTGCACTATAATTTTCATAATAATCAACCATTTTATCAATTACACATTTTGGTTTTAAACTTGTAGCACCATTATCAAAATATATTATATCATCTTTTAACATTGGAAAATCTTCTCTATTCATTATTTTCCTCCTTATCATTTAATAATGAAATAAAATCATCGTCAAATATATTGTACATAAAACTCTTTTTTAATAATTTTGTTACATTTTCTTTACTAATGCCCTTACTTTTTAAATATAATATCATATTTTGATTCAAAGGTCCTATTGTCACAAAATGACTAGCTGAAACTTCATTTGTATTAATCTCTAAAATTGGATTTATTATTATACTTCCATCTTCACATAATCCCTTTAAATTTTCAACAATCTCATTTCCTTGCGTATTATTATTTGCATTTACACATACATTTACATTATTTACATTTTCACAAGCAATACCACGAAAATTAATTATACACTTATTATTATTTCCTTTTATTTTAATATTTATATTTATTTGACAATCTTCATAATTTATAGAGGTATAATTTATTATTAATAAAGAGTTATTATTTTGAATAATATTTATATCAATATTTTTATCTTTTTCATTAAATATATTAATTATAAGTTTTTCTTTTACTTCATAATTAAAACTACCTTTTTGATTTATTAAATATATAATATTATCCAATAATATTTTATTCATGCTTCTATTTTTCACTTATATCACTTGCCTTACTAAATCCTTCATTTTCAATATTTTCTGCTAAATGATAATCACCAGTTTTAATTATTTTACCATCAGATAAAATATGTACATAATTTGGTTTTAAATATTCAATTATATTTTTATGATGCGTTATTAGTAAAACACTTGGCTTATATTCATGATAATATTCATTTATAAAATTAGAAACTATTTTTAAAGCATCTACATCAAGTCCTGAATCAATTTCATCTAAAATAATAAAACTTGGTTTTAATATACCCATATGTAAAAGTTCAATTTTTTTTCTTTCTCCACCAGAAGCACCTACATTAATATCTTTATGAATAAAACTTTTATCTAAACAAAGTTTATCACATATTTTTTCCATCTCTTTATTAAATTTAAAAATATCAATATTTTCATTACTCTTTTCTCTTAATGCCGTTCTTAATACTTCAGCATTTGTAACTCCTTCGATAGACGGAGGATTTTGACTTATAAGCATAATACCATTTTTGGCAATTTCACTAGCATCTATACCTAAAAGTTCTACATTATTATATTTTATACTACCAGTTATTTTATAAAATGGATAACCCATTATTACTTTACATAAAGTACTTTTACCAATACCATTTTTACCCATTATAGCATGTATTTCTCCATCATTAATCTCAAGAGAAAAATTATCAAGTATTTTCTTATTTTCATTATCTATATAAACATTTAAATTATCAATTTTTAGCATAATTCCTCCACAAAAATATTGTAAAACATTTTTCAAATAAATAAAAGACATTTTTTTACATTAATTTACTATTATTTAACTTTATATTTTACTTTTTTTATATTATAATTTATTTAGGGATGGTTATGAATAGAGTTTTTGATCCAATAGACATAGTTTTTATCGTTTTGATTTCAGCATATTTATTTGTGCTTATTTTAATATTACTTGTATTATGGTATCAAAAAGATAAACGTAAGGAAGAAGAAAAATTAGGCAATATAAAAGAAAACAATAATAAAGTTGATAATTTAAAACAAATTCAAGAAAATAATAGTAATAAAAATAAAGAAAACGATACTTTAAAACATAAAAAGCAAAATATTAAAATTAAAAATAATAATAAAAATAAATTAAACAAAGATAAAAAACAAAATAATAAACAACCAAATAAGAATAAAACAAAGAATATTACAAGATATAAAAGTAATAGTTATACTAAGAAGAAAAATACACCAAGGAAAAAGAAACACAAAACAAATGGAAAAAATAAAAAGAAAAAAAGATAAGAAGGGTTATAATGGAAGAAGATAAAACTTTTGAACTAATAAATGAAAACAATCAAAAAGAAACGTATAGAATAATTAAAAATATTGAAATTGATAATATTCCATATATTTTTTATACTAATGATGAATTAAATGAAAATGGTGAAATTGATATTTTTGTAAATTCATATGAAGTGAAAGATAATGCTTTAATTTTAAAGGAAATTCCAAAAGATAAAAATAAAGACATTAATGAGATTTGGGAGAATATATGGCAAGAAGTATAGTTATCAAACTAGATAATGAAGGAAATTTAAATGAATGTTATTTTATAAGTGGAAAAAAACAAATAAGTTTAAATGGATATTTAATAAGAGCTAATAGAATTTTGAATTCTTTTGACAATATAAAATATAAAAAAATTAGTTTTAATGAATATCAAATAATAGAACCAAAAGTAATAAAATTATTTATAAGTAAAATCCCTAATTTGAAAAGAAGTTTAGAAAATACTTCGAAAAAAGTAATAATTAGCGCAACAATTCTTGCCACATTATTAACTAGTGCTAATGCAATTAAAAATAAACAAAAAGATAAAGAAGATACTGACTCTAAAATTGACTCTCTAATTGAAATTGATAAACCTAATTTAGAAAGTTCAAATGATAATAAAAATAGTTATGAAAGTGATATAGTTTATACTTTAGATTTTAACGATTATACATATGATATAGCTAATGATAATATAGATTTAAATAAAGTGGATTATTTAGTACAAAAAAATATTATTGATGGTGTTAATGAAAACGATAATAATAATGAAAACGATATTATTGTAGATGATATGCTTATAAATACTGTAGATATTCCTGTATATAGTTTTGACTACGAAGATAGATCGGAAAGTGAAAAAATTAATTATGCTAGGGATAATTATCAAGAATATGTTGATAAATATGCAAAAATGTATGGTCTTGATAATAAATTAGTAATGGCTATTTTAACACAAGAAAATGCTTACAATACTATTAATAATTCAAATATTGGTGCAAATGGTGTTATGCAAATAGAATCAATATGGTATAATCAAAATATTTCAGCTTATAACTTTGAAAATAATAGTTATGAAACTGAATGTATTAATGGAAATAATTTATCAAATCCAGAGTATAGTATTAAAATTGGATGTATGATTTTAAATAATTATTATAATATAATATATAATAATTATTACAAAAACAATATACTGTCTAAAAGTGATTGTATTCTAGCCACAATACTTGCTTATAATAAAGGTATTACTGCTGTATGTAATTTAATTAATTCATATAATAGTAGTTATTTAGATCACATAAACGAAACTTTAGGTGGAGATAATGACTACTTAAAACATGTTTCAAGTTATTTAAATGATATGACTACAGTTGAAATTGAAAATCTTGAAGATGATTCTTCAAAAATAATATTTGATAATTTAACAAGATAAAACTCCACTCAAATTGAGTGAAGTTTTTTTAATCTAATAAAACAGATGCACCTTTAATATAAAAATCAATTGAATTAATATTTCTTACTAAAGTACCAGCACTAACACTTTGGTAAGTAATCAAATCTTCAGCAATATCATCACTATAATATTGACTATTTTCATCAATGTAGGTAAAACTACAATCAATACTATTTTCGTCACAATATTTTTTTGCAGTTTCCTTACTTTGAGAAATAAAACTAGGAAGTGTAGTATTAGTAATTCCTTGAGTAAGACCTTTTCCTGCTATAACAGGTTCATAGGTTTCATTAATTGAATAACTAAATGTTTTTATAAGTGTTGCATCTTCATTACCTAGATTAATATTCATAGTTTTAACAATATCTTTTAAACTTGCTTCATAATATCCTAATGCTGAAGATATCCTACCTGAAGATATATATACATTCATATTATATACTTCAAGATATGTTTTTTGAATATTAATAAAATCTTCATCATTTAACATATTACCAAGCATTTTTTTTATTATTTTATATGAAGACAAAATTTGATCTGTTGACATATTTGTTGAAATATTTTTACTAACTGTATTTAAAATATTTTCAAATTGAGAATAACTATTAATAGTGGCAATTTTTTTGGCAATTGCAAGTATTACGTCTTGTTGATGTTTATTTCTTGCAAGATCACTAATAGCATAAAGTCCACGGCATCTTGCATAAGCTAAAGCTTGTTCACCATTAAGTGTTGAAATACCAGGTTCAATAAATATAGTGTATTTTCCCCATAATCTATCACTATTTTGCTCACATACTTTTCCATTACAATCATAACCATGATTATATCTAAAATCTGGCTCTTCAACATCTACTTCAATACCATCAAGTGCCTCTACTAAGTCTACAACCCCTTTGAAATTAATTTTTACAAAATAATCAATATCAATACCTGTTAAATTTTCAATTGTTGAAGTCACACATTCTGTTCCATAAGCAGCAGATGAATTTATTTTAGAATATGCATTATTTCTACAAGTAATTGGCACATATGTATCTCTTGGAATAGAAAAAAGTGTTGCATTTAAAGTATTAGGATTAAATGTTGCTAATATTAATGTATCTCCATTAAATGCTGCACTTGCATCTAATTCATCATATTCAGAATCTACTCCTAAAATTAAAATAGTAAATGGCTCATCTAGTTTTTTATTACTTGTATTTAAAGAACTACTATCATTTTCTTTTTTTTCTGAAATATCATATACTACTTTAGTTTCCAAGCCAATATTAGAAAAATCTGATTCTGTGCTATAAATAGTTTTATAACTTCCTGATATAAAGACTCCACCTATTTTTCTTTCATATAGATCATATAACATATCAAAATAATTATCATATGTTTTTATTTTATTAGTTACATTATATTTTTTTATTAATTTATTTGCCAGAGTATAACCTTCATAATCATTTTCATCTTCAATCATGCCTAAAATTAAATTATCATCATACTTAGTATCATTTAAAACTATTAAATTTGTTTTATAATTTAAACTATCGTTTTTACTTAATGAACTTATTTTATTATATAGAAAATCAATTACTTTTGCTGAAAAACTAAAAAATACTACCACAATAATCATTATTATTGAACTAATTAAAACATGCTTATATTTTTTTTGACAAATTTTAGTAAAATTAACGAATATATATAATAATAAGATAAGAACAAAAATAACTAAAAGTATATATCGCAATGCTGTTTCGATTCCATTTAAAGATATAATGCTTTTAGCAAAAAAAACATAACTAATAATATATAAAGAAATTACTAGTATATATAAATATCTTGCCCATCCTTTCCCTCTTTTAAATTTTCTCATTACTTGTTTCATTATTCACCCTCCGGAGTAAATGATACAACATATAGTTTATCTTCAATTTTAATAATTTCTACTTTACCTTTATTATCATAGCCTAAATCTTCTTCATATGTCCAAGATAAATTAATAATATAACTATCGTAAGTATTACTATTATAATCGAAAGTACCCATACTTTTTTCATCAACATTTATACTCTTAACAATTGGAAGAGTTCCACTTTTTCTATTACTTTCATCTTCAATATATTTATAAATTGTATTTTGAACATTAATCTTAAAATTTTCTTTATCATATACATATTCTAAAGAGCCAACATCATACATATTTTTTTTATTATCTATAGTATACAAGTCTATAATAAATAATTTGCTTAGTACTTGAGCATATTTATCATAATTAATTGGTTCTTCACTTAAAATCTTATCAAGTTCTTTAAAATTTTCTTTCATTATAGAAGTATCTCTTTTTTCTAGTGTATAACCAAATTTAGAGGTTGTTTCTATCTTTTTAATTATACTCACAACTGCACTACTATGAAAAATTATAATATATAATATAATACAAATAATTAATAAAATAATGCAAAAAAGAGCTTTTTTTCTAAGTTTTCTTTTTCTTTTAGTCATTATTAGTCTCCTTTTTATTTAATAAATCATAAACAATAATTGAATTAGATACTTCCAGTAAATTTTCAATATAATCTTTTCTTATATCAACATATCCATCTTCAATAACTGTGCTATCATTTAAAATATAATATTCCCCAGTTGAATTATTATAATACATAACGTTAGTTAAAAAATTACCATTTGGAAATGCAATAATATTATTATTTTTTATGTTAAAAATATCATGTCCTAAAGCATATTCATTAGTTTTTCCAAACATATTTAAAATAGTTGGTGCAACATCAATCATTCCCATATAATATTTAACTTCACCTTGTAAAACATTTTTTAATTTTGCATTTTTTGTCCACATAATTAAAGGTGTTTTTTTATTAAGTTCATGTTCAAATGAATTATAATCAATATAATTTTCATCTTCTTCTGTATAAAGTTCACCATTTATAGAATTATGATTATATAAATAATTAATCTCTTTTCGAGTAAGTTTTGCATCATGATCACCATAAAAAACAAATACTGTATTATCAAATGCATCAGAAGCATTTATATAGGTTAAAAAATCTCCTAAAGCACTATCTGCATAATGTACACTAGTCAAATAGTTGCCAATAGCAGTATTTTTTAAATAATTAGTTGTTATTGTTTCTATTTCTCCTGTTTCTTCATTTAAAACTTCAACTTCTTCTGAGAAATCAAATTCTCCGTATTTATCAATAAATGTAAATGGTGAATGATTTGAAAGTGTAATAATTGTTCCCATATAATTTGTATATTCAATTTCAATATTTTCAAGAATAGGAATCGATTCTTGAAAAAATAGTTTATCATTTATACCTAAATTAATTACATCATCTTCATTATAAGTAAAACTTTCTTCAAAATACATGCCATCATAACCTAAATTTGGATGAGCTTTGTTTCTATTCCACATTGACGCAAGGTTTCCATGCATACTAAATGTAAAATATCCATCTTCTTTTAATATTTTAGGTAAAGTATTATAATTTCTATTATAATAACTTACAAAAACAGTTCCACTTGCTGCAGGCATTAAACTAGATAATAATGTAAATTCAGTATCAGATGATGTTCCTGTTGATACTTGTGGATAAAAATTACTAAAAAATAATCCCTCTTTGGCAAGTTTATTTAAATTTGGAGTTATCTGTTCTCCATCATATTCTAAGTCCATAGCAAAGTCCTGAATACTTTCCATATGAACAAATATAATATTATAACCATCTAAAATATTTGTATATTTATTTTCTTCTTTATATTTTTGATTATCTTCTGAAGAATAATAATCATTAAATAATTTTAATGCATCTTCATAGCCAAATAAACTATTTATTTTAGGAGTTAATGTTTGCACTATGTCATTTCCTTGATAAAGTAATACTCCAAATCTATCAACTATATATAATCTATTCCATTGTTTCTTAAGTCTTGAATAATCAGACTTTTGAGCAAATATAAAACTAGTTGCTAATAAAGTAATTCCAACAATTAAAGTTGACATAACCATAGTCTTACTTTTTTCTATACAATTAATAAAATTATAATAACTAGAAGCAGAAAGTTTTTTGTGAATAATATTAAATATTAATGGAAAAAATATAAAAATAAGATAATGTATTCTAAATTTTTCCCAAATAGAACCTGTTACTGTTTCGGTTTGAGAAAGAGATGCAAGTTCGCCAATTGAAGCGAAAGATGAATAAAAAACATAATAAATAGAATTTATAAGGCCTATTAATGAAAAAATACATACGCATGTAAAAAAATATTTATATTGATTTTTAGGTTTAATAAAATAGCCAATTGAACCAATTATTAAAATAATTCCTAAATCAGTAATAAATGGATATATAGACTTTTCTAATCCTATTGTATAACTTCTCGTAACTAATGTACTAATTAAAGAGATAACTACATAAGATAAAAAAAGTCTATTTGAAATTATATATTCTATAATAATTTTTTTTATTTTCTTTAACATAACACTCACTTTATTAATAAAACCCTTCTTATCAAGATATATTATATCAATATTTAATTTTTTTTACAATTATTGTTGCAAAAAAACAACTAAGTATGATAGAATATTTACATACAAACAACGCAGGTGTAGTACAGCGGTTAGTATGCGGCCTTGCCAAGGCTGAGACGGCGGTTCGATTCCGCTCACTTGCTCCATTGAGGAATCTGTTCGGAAAATCCGAACTTACATATATGAATCATTCGAAAGAATGATTTTTTTGTGTTTATAAATCATCCATCCAAAAAAGAAAGGATGGTGAAAATAATGAAACAATTTAATATTTACAAGTCAACAATGAAATATTTAACAGATAAAAACTTATCTTTAAATGCCAAAGGTTTCTTAACTATTATTTTATTTAATGATGGAATTATTGGATTAGATATTCAAAAATATTGTACTGATAATAAAGAAACAATAAAAGATGCTTTACTTGAACTAAGAATCAATAAGTATATTAAGTACGATTCAGAAACTAAAAAATTAATAGCTGCTCCTATTCCATATACTGAATGGGATGAAGATTTAAGATAAGAAAGGATTTTATTTATGTTAAATATTATTACAAAAGAAGTTCCAATTGAAGAAGAACTTCAATCAAAGATTCAATTTATTTGTGATTTTTGTAATGTTAAACCAACTTTTATTAACGGTTCTATTCGTAAAATTGAAAAAACAAATATTAATTATATTGAGCCAAATAAAATAATAATTAAAAGCACTACATTTCTTGCATTTAATCATAACAAAGATGTATATGTAGAAAATTTACAAAAACGCATTAATATTAGTGACTTACAAGAATATATTAAAAGTTTGTAAGCTATTGACATTGTTTTCAAAAATGATATTATAAATAACCAATGAAAGAGTATTCTCTAGAAAGAGAGGTACATCTATGATAAAATATATATGTAAACAAAATTTTATAATAATTAACGTTTTGAGGAGTCAGTAGTATTTAGACTTTACTAATACTGCTTTCTCCTCTTTTTTTGTAAAGGAGTTGAGTTTATGGGAATATTAAATAACGACATTAAAGTTCGTGCTGGTCTTTATATGAGGGTATCAACTGAAGACCAAGCTCGTGAAGGATTTAGTTTACCAGAACAAAAAGAACGATTAGAAGCTTACTGCAAGTTAAATAATTTTGAAATAGTAGATTATTATGAAGATGCTGGAATTAGTGCTAAAAAAGGAAACTATAGACCTGAATGGGAAAGATTAAAGGAAGATATTAAAAGTAAAAAAATAAATACAATGATTGCTTTAAAACAAGATAGAATCACTAGAAGTATTTATGATTGGGAAAATATATTAAGTTTTTTAGAAGAAAATGAAGCTTATTTAGATTTTGTATATGATGATATTAATACCACTACTTCAAATGGTAGAATGATTTCACGTATTATGATGAGTGTATCTCAAAATGAAATAGAAAGAACTTCTGAAAGAACTAAAGTTGGACTTGCTGGTGCAATTAAACAAGGACATATTCCACATAAAGCACCACTTGGTTATAAGCATGAGAATAAAATGTTAGTGCCTGATGAAGCCACAAAAGATATAGCAATTAGAATATTTGAACTATATCATAATGGATTATCATATCAAAAGATTGCTAATATCTATAATGAGGAACAAGTATTAGGAAAAACTAACTGGGGAGATAATACAATCTTTCATATTATTGAAAATGAAATATATAAAGGAGACTTTGTTCATGGTAAAAGAACTAATAAACCAACTTACTACCCTGATGTAGTAGAACCTTTAGTTAGTAAAGAAATGTGGGAAGAATGCCAACATCAAAAAAGGAATAATTCAAGAGCATATTCTAGAACTTTAACTTATATCTTCTTACAAAAATGTTTATGCCCTAAATGTGGAAAGATCTTAGGTGGTAAAGCATGCAAGAAAAAAGGTCATGAGTATTTCTATTATTATTGTAGAGATTGTAAATTAAACATTAAAGAAACTGAAATTGAAAGAGGTTTTAAAGAAGTTGTAGATCAACTTACTGAATATGATTCAATCGTTAATCAATTCTTTGTTCCTATGGTAATTAAAAACTTTGATGAGCCAAAAGAAAAAATATATAAAGAAATTGATGTTCAAAAGCAAAGATTAGAAAGAGCTAAACTTGCTTATGTAGATGGT
>JAQXPH010000008.1 GCA_029100545.1 bacterium
AATGATAATAAGTTAGTTATAGATACTTTAAATGAAGCAATAGCAAAAGAAAAAGATGTAAATGGTTTAATCCTACATTCTGATCAAGGGTTCCAATATACATCTTATGAGTACAAAGCAATATGCGAATCAAATGGAATTCAAATATCCATGTCTAGAAAAGGAACTCCAATAGATGATTCTCCTATAGAAAGCTGGCACGCTCTTCTAAAAAAAGAAACTTTGTACAACAATAATATTACATCTTTACAAGAATATATTCAACTTGTAGAAGAATGGATATTATTTTACAATACAACAAGATTAAAGTCAAAAGTTAAAAAAAAGAGAAAAACTTACACAAAAAGAGAAAAATAATTTTCTCTTTTTAATATACTGCTTTTTTATTTGTATCTCCTAAACAGGGTTCACATCATAACTAGCATTGCTTATTTTTATTAGACCAAAAACAATTTCAGAATTAGTATCACATTGTGAATAACGTTCCTGTACTATATAATAATTTCCTACACTTCCTATTTTTATATTTGATTCCAGTCCAAAATAACTATCTATATAATAATTCTTTTCGCCATTAACATAACATTCCGATACAAAAAATATATTATCATATTCTTTAGCATTAACTTTATTTTTTGGAAAGTAAATATATAAGAATGAAGATGAATATGGAATTGAATAAGCATTTGTAACTTGTTCTAATTTTTTATCCTCCAAATCTGAATATAGTTCTCTATAATGACTTAAATTGTCTAAATTAGAAGAAGATATCGTATAACTATTATCATCTTTTGAAGAATAAACATAAACTTCATTATTATAATCACTTATGTTATCATAATTGTAAAATGTTTTTTCACCTTGATATAATCGCAAACTAGTATCTTTATAAATATTTTTCATGTTTGGAGATGATAGAGATACATTTTTAATTTTTGCATTTTTGTAGTCATTACATTTTTCTTTTGTTTTAAAACTAATTAAATCTAATGTTCCTTTATATGTTTGTAAAAAATTTTCTATTTTATTTAAATTTAACTCATTCAAATTTTTTTCACCAATGTAATACAATTCTAATCCCATCATATAAGATAACATAGTTTCTAAATTATTGTCGTAGTATTCTTTTATTCCTTTTGAATTAAATGATAAATTATAATCATACAAATCTATAGAAATATTGTTTTTAAAAAAAGCAATAAGGTCTTTTTCAATTTCATCCATTTGGTAATCATCATAAGCATCAATAGATTCTTCTTTTCCAGTTATATAAACCAAAAAATCTTTTTCATTAGCATTTAATTTTACAATAACATCTCCACTAGGTCTAGAATCCATGCATCCCCATACTGAACTACAATTAACTTCTTCTTTAACAGATTTTACTTTAGCATTAAAACCATATTTTTCATTTACATAATTTATTGCATTTATTTTCCCTTGTTTCTTATATTGTTCTGCTAATTTCTTATCTTCTGAAGAATAACAACCTGTTAATAAAAATAATATCATTAAAACTATCAATATATGTTTTTTTCTCCTCAACATAAATTACTCACCTCTCACTATAGTAATTATACCACAGTTATTAAATATTCTTATATAAGACTAAAATAATCTTTAAAAAGTATTGTAATATTTTTTATATTTGCTATAATTAATTGTAGTTGATTTAATCAACTCTAATTATAACCTTATTTTTCGCAAATAAGATTAGTTAAGGCTCCATTGAGGTTAATACTCGCACACTTATATAGAGATTGCGGGTTTTTTATTTATATAAACAAGTTCATAGTATTTGATATTATGGGCTTTTTCTTATATTAGGAGGTGTATTTTATTATGAATTTTTACAACATGACATTTCAAATTAAAATATTGATATAATTATACTATAAATAGCAAGAATTTCATACGATTACATTGTTTTTTTAAACTAAAGCTAATTTTTATTTGGAATTCCATTTTATTAAGAAAAACGGAAATAAGTTTAAAAACGGAAATAACTCCGTTATTTTGATATGTAATAATTTATGTATTTATTATTACAATAAAAAACTTATTTCCGTTTTTGATCTTTAAACTTAAAATAAATCTAGTAAATTAAACTAAAAATTTACAAGCCTGCATTTATTCTAAAAAATTACGATTTATCTTAAAACTCATTTATATTATTTAAAAAAATCAGTAATGCAATCACTTCCTGCTATTACTTTTCTGCCAACTGAAATAATATTTTCTTCTTTTAGCGAAAACACCCATTTAACTAATGTTATTTTACCTTTTTCAATTTCTATACAAGTTATTCCATTTGGATGTATACACGATCCATCATTAAAATATAGACTTTGACCAACTTTTGGATATATTGGTCGATGAGTGTGGCCGGCAATGATCATAATATTTTTTGCCATACTCCATTTTTTTAATTTTTTTTCAATTTTACTTTTTACTAAATAATTTTTCGCAGCACTTGTAGGATCTTTTATCCCAATTCCTTCTAAATACTTCCATAAATATCTAACTAAAAAGCGAGATAAAAACCAAAGTTTACTATTTAACATATCAATTTGATGACCATGTACTAAAAAAATATTAAAGTTTTGATAATTCATAACAATTGCTTCATTAACTATTAAATTATTAAATAATTTCTCTTTCGTTTTTTTTACATCATTATAATATTCATTAAAATGTTGATTTATAACTTCAGGATTTTTCTTAACTATATCATGATTACCATAAAGCATTATTAATTTATCAGAATCATTAAACTTCTTCAAAATTTTAAAAACATCTAAATGTCCATCAACAATATTTTTATAATCTTTTACTTCCCACATTTCATCACCATCACCTAGTTCAATATAAGTAAAATCATTATGATAATAATATAACATTGCTGATTCAAATATATGCTCATTTTTTATAAAATTATCATATGAATTCCCTTCTCCCCTATGACAGTCACTCATAATTACAAATTTTGAATTATCATCAATTTGAAGTCGCTTAGCATTTTTAAAAACCTTATCTAATTTTTTACTCATTCTTATCTCCTAAACCAGGAAATACTGAATCATGTAAAAAAATAACATTATTTTGTATTATATTATTATTTAATATATCTTTTTTTGGTTCATATGTTAAAAACTTTGGTATTAATTTTTTTAACATAATTTTTTTATTATTAGTTTCTCCATAATCAATTAAATCATCAATATACATATTATAAAGATTAACATTTTTTTTATTTAAATATTGATTAATTCTACTACTAAGTAAATATCTCGTCCATACTTTAGGAGTCTTAGCTTTTTTAAAAGAAAAATAAAATGTATTATCAACTATATTGTAATCTTTTGCTTTATGATGTTTTTTCTTAAAAGATATTAAAAATGCTTCTAACATTTCTTTACATGGAAAAGTTATTTTTATATCCATTGTAAGTTCTTTAGGTTTACTAAACATTGCCAATTTAAATATTGCTAACCACCAATGTTTTGCACTAATACGTGTAATTTCTTTTCCATTTTTATATAAAATAAAACTCATATCTAACATTTCATTATCTTCAGCAGGAAAATATAATGTTTTTTTATTAACCTTTTTTTCAATAGTATTATAAATTCCTATTTCTGCACCTGTTACTATACCATATTGTCCTTTCCAAAAAGTAATTAACCAATTCTTATTATTATAATTAAATCTTATAGATTCTGTATCAATAATCATTCTAAATACAGGAGCCAAAACATCATATAAATGACAATAGCCAAAATTTTTTTGCCAAGCATCCTTTGTAGAATAAAATGCATCTTTTTTAGAATCATAAGCAAAACCCATTATTGAAATTCCATCATAAGAAAATTTTCCAATTTTTTTTACTAGAATAGATGTAACTATTTTAAATATTATAAAGCTAATTGGCATTAATAAAAAATAAAGTAGCATAAAAACACTCCATTCTACTATAAAATATGATGAAATAATAAAAACGCGAGGGCTAGTAAACTACATAAAATTTTTTTAACTTAATTAAATATTCTTTTATTTTTAGTACATAATAATTAATGAATAATGATTATTTGAAAGGAAAATTATATGAAAAAACAAAACTTAAATATTTTAGATGAAGTAAATAAAGGAGCAACAATGGGAATGGACGCAATTGCATTTGTATCTAAAAAAGTAAAAGATAAGAAATTTAAAAAAGTATTAGATATAGAATATAATAAATATGAACAAATCTCTTATAGAATTAAAGACTTGTATAGTCAATATAGTAATAAAAATCCCCATGAAACTAATACTATGAATAAAGTAATGACATGGTATGGAATTCAAATGAAAACAATAAATGATGATACAGTATCTAAATTAGCAGAAATATTAGTTCAAGGAACTAATTTAGGAATTATTGAAGGACGGAGACTATTAAATCAAAATCCAAAAGTTAGTCGTAATATTAAAAAAATTCTAAATGATTTTGTTGCTATGCTAGAAGATAGTTTAGAAACACTTAAAAAATTTTTATAAACTTAGTTTATTTACATAGAATAACTTATTTTTAATTAACAACATTTAAAAAAACATTAAATTAAAAAACATAATTCTCCAGTTATAGAAAATACCACTTTTATAACAAAATGCACTGGTTTATAAGAAAAATTGTAGTTTTTTATATTGATTAATTTAAAAAAATAGAAAATCTAGAAAATGGTAATCTTTTAGTAAAAATACCAGTATCAATTGAATTCGAGGGAAATGATTTGGTAGTATATTATATAACAAGTAATGGTGAAAAAAGAAAAATATGAAGTAACAATAAAAGATGGATATGCACAATTTGAAACAAATCACTGATAATATTAAATGTAGTATTTTAATTGGAATTATATCAATAATTGGATTAGTAGGAACAATAATATATTTAAAAAAAGAGTTTAATTAAAAAACTCTTTTTTATATAAATTAATATTAATATATTATTTTTTACAATCAACAAAGTATTTAAAAAATAACAATAAACTAAATGATAATAATACTCCCCCAATAATATCTGTAAACCAATGAACACCAGAAATAAATCTTAATAATGGAAGTAAAATTATTATAATAAATGAAATAATATTTTCAAGTTTAGCAATTTTATTATTTTTGAATATAGCATTATTTAATATAATAGAACTACCACATATACATATTGCAAGTATTGTATGTGATGATGGATAAGAAGATTCTAGTATGCCTTCAATAATAACTGGACGAAAGTTTATAATTATTTTTTCAAATAAAACATAAATTCCTAATACTATAATATAAAATATAGCTAAATAATATAAATTCTTATTTACTTTTTTAAAACTTTTTTCTTCTATTAAAGAATATAATCCAATAATAGCATAAATCAAAACTATGATTATTGGAATTATTCCTAATATTTCAGTTAATTTATATATTTTATTATGAAAACCAATTTTATTAACAAAAAAATTATTAATTGTTGCAAGACCTACTGAAGTATTATGAGGTCCTATATTTTTAACATCAATAAATTTAATAATAATTGTAAAAATAATAAACATTAAAAAAAAAGCAAATCCTCCTATTAAATATTTTCTCTTATTTTTCATAACATCACTACCTAAAAAAAGTTTACAATATTTGAATAAATATTACAATATATTTATAACATAAAATATTTAATAAATGTCAATAATATTTATAGGTGATCTTATGGCAAATATCCATAGCAATATATCATTTGGGCTTGTAAATATTCCGATAATAGAAAATCCAATTATTAAAAATAATGATACTTCATTTAATCAATTACATGAAAAATGTTTACATAGAATATCCTATGTAAAATATTGTCCACACTGTAAAAAAAATATTAAAGAAAAAGATATTGTAAAAGGATATGAATATGAAAAAGATAAATATATAGTTTTTAAAAAAGATGAACTAAATAAATTAAAACCAGAAAATGAAAAAGAAATTGAAATAATATCATTTGTACAATTAAAAGAAATAGATCCCATTTATTTTGAAAAAAGTTATGAGCTAAACTTTAGTGGAAAAGGAAAAAGTTATTTTTTATTTTGCGAAGCTTTAAAAAAAACAGGATTAGTAGCACTTGCAAAAACAGTTATTTCAAGTAAATTTTATTACTCTATATTACGATTATTTGAAAATAAAATAATTATGACTACTCTTTTTTTTGAAGAAGAAGTTAATTTAAATGAAGAAAAAATAAAATATGATGTTAATGAAAAAGAATTAAATTTAGCAATTAAACTAATTGAATCATTAAAAGGAAAATTTGAACCAGAAAAATATAAAGATGAATATCAAGAAAATATACGTAATGCAATAGATAAAAAAATAAATGGTAAAACTATTAAAAGTACTAAAAAAACAAGTAGAAAACAAATTAATGATTTAATGGAAGCACTAGAAAAAAGTCTTAAGGAAAGCAAATGAATTTATGGAAAAATAGAAGCTTTACACCAATGCTTTTAAAAGAAATAGATAAACCTTTTAATTCAAAAAAATATTATTATGAACTTAAATATGATGGTTATAGAGCTTTAATATTTGTTAATAAGAATGAAATATATATTCAAAGTCGTAATAAAAATGATATAACTTATCTATATCCAGAACTTTCAAATATAAAAAAAATAGTTAATAAAAATGTAATTTTTGATGGAGAAATTGTAATATTTGAAAATAATAAGCCATCATTTAATAAAATATCAAAAAGAAGTAAATTAAAAAGCAAAAATATAATTCAAAAAGAAAGTATAAATAATCCTGTTATATTTATTGCATTTGATATATTATATGAAAATAAAGATTTAACTAATTTACCACTTATTGAAAGAAAAAAAATATTAGAAAAATATCATGATACAGACTTTTTTATTAAATCAAAAGTATATTTAAATAATGGAATAAAACTATATAATTTTGTCAAAAAAAATAATCTTGAAGGAATAGTAATAAAAGATATTAATGGTTTATATCATATAAATAATAGAACATCTGATTTTATAAAAGTTAAAAACATAAAATCTGATAATTTTTTTATAGCAGGTTATATAAATAATAATAAATATACTTCTTCATTAATATTATGTGAAAAATATAATAATGATTATATTTATGTTGGTAAAGTGTTGATAAGTAAAAAAAATAACATATATGAAAAAATTTTAAATATTAAAAAATGCAAAAATTATTTAAAAATTGAAAATAATGATATTACATTTATAAAGCCAATATTATCGTGCAAAATTAATTATTTAGAAAGGACTAAAAATGGGCATTTAAGACATCCCAAACTTATATCAAATGAATAAATTAAATACATATAATTCAAAAAGAAATTTTAATATTACTCATGAACCAAAAGGAATTATTAAAAAAAAGAAAAAGAAAGAAAAAATATTTGTTATTCAGCATCATTATGCTAGAAAAAAGCACTATGATATTAGATTTGAAAAAAATAATGTTTTAATTAGTTTTGCGGTTCCTAAAGGACTTTCTTATAATCCAAATGACAAAAGATTAGCAATTAAAGTTGAAGACCATCCATATTCATATAAAGACTTCGAAGGAGTTATTCCTAAAGGTCAATATGGTGCTGGAAAAGTTATGCTTTGGGATGAAGGAACTTATGAAATAATAGAGAATAAAAAAATGGATTTTAGTAAAAAAATTTTAATAAATATTAAGGGCAAAAGAATACAAGGTTTATGGATGATTATAAGATTTAAAGAAAACTTTTTAATTATTAAAGAAAAAGATAAATATGCTAAAAAAAGCTGTGGAATAACAAAATTTAAAACTAGTATTAAAAGTGGTAAAACTATAAATGAAATAAATGATATAAATATTGATATTACAAGCCCTAATAAAATAATTTATCCAAAAGATAAAATAACTAAGCTAGACATTATAAATTATTATAATAAAATTAAATATAGAGCTTTTCCATTTCTTAATAATAGATTAATAAGTGTTGTAAGAGCACCTGAAAATATTAATAAAGAAAAATTTTATATGAAACATTTAAATTCTAAAAATAAAAATTTAGGAATTAAAAAAATTAAAGGAAAAGATTATTACTATTTTAAAAATGTAAATGGTTTATTAAATGAAGTAAATATGAATAGTTATGAATTTCATATATGGTTAAGTCAAAAAAATAAGATAAATCATCCTGATTTACTTATATTTGATTTAGATCCTGGTGATAAAGTAAAAAATGAAACACTAATTAAAGTTACTTTAGATCTTAAAAAAATATTAGATAAACTAAAACTTAAATCATATATTAAAACAAGTGGAGGAAAAGGATATCATATTTTTGTTTTACTTAAAACTTCTTCTTGGAGCAAAACTGAAAAAATAGCCTATGATATAGCAAATATTTTATATAATCAAAATCCTAATATAGTTACATTAAATATGAGTAAAAAGAAAAGAAATGGTAAAATATTTGTAGATTATTTTCGAAATAAAAAAGGAGCGACATGTGTAATGCCATACTCCTTAAGAGTTAAAAATAGTGCTACAGTTTCTTGTCCTATAAAATGGAATGAGATTAATAAAATTAAACCTAATGATATAACAATTAAAAATATTGATAAAAGATTAAAGAAAAAATGCCCATGGAATGAATTTTTTAATTAATTTTTTTTGCATAATAATTTTTTTTATCATAAAGGCAAATATATCCGCTTGGACTTTTTGCCCATATAGAACTATCTTTATTTTTTATTATTTTTATAGCAGTAAATATTGTACCTTTTTTATATATTGCATTTGAATTTAAATTTTTATATAAACTATTTTTTTTGCCATCAACAGTAATTTCTTTAACTTTTTTTATTTTATAATTTATACCAGGGCCTGTTCTTACATTCATATTATAAATAGTTTGATAATTACCTGGAATAAAATCATTAATATCTTTTATTTTCTTAAACCTGTAATATTTATTTTGAGGTTTATAGTATTCATTTAGAATAATAGTATCATCACTTAACAATATATAATCACATGGATTAACGCTATTATTTAACCCATTTCCTCCTTTTTCATAATGCCAAGAAGGATCGATTTTATTTTTGTCATCATATACTGCAATTTCAAAATCAAGATGTGCTGCCACATTCCCTGTTGTACCATCATCAAATAAATAATCATCTTGTGAAAATGATTGTTTAATTTTATAATTTGATATTTTATTTGGATGTGTCATCATAAAAACAACATATTTTAATTCTCCATTTGCACACATTACTTTTTCATTAGAAACAAGCCAAATAGTATATGGTTGACCTTTTTTTAAATAAATATTTGCAATATACCCAGAAAATGGTGCATATATTTCTTTATATCCCCCTCTTTGACTAACATCTATTGCTTTTCTATTTTGATGGGAATAAGAATTATATCCAAATCCTTGGGTTAAATAATAGCATTTTTTTGGGAATTTAAGATATTCCATTATTCTCACCATTTTTATTATTAAAATAATAAGTAAATACCATACCAATAATCATAGTAATGGTTTCAACTGGTATAGCACCCTTTATTGCCAAATAAGTAAAAACAAATGTTGTTGTAAGATAAATAAGTATTCTTATCTTAAGAAGACAAAGTAAAGAATTTTTCATTTTATCACCAATATATAATATGTAAAATTTGAATAAACAAATAATTATTATTTACTAGAAAAAGAAAAATTAATTAAAATAATTTCTTTTTTTATATATTTTAATATATAAAAGCATAAAAATGGTTATACTTGGCTTCATACTGGAAATATAAATTATCCTATTTTAAGAATAAATATTAAAAAATTACAAAATAAAAACAAAGAAAAAGACTAGTTATACTCTAACTAATCTTGACTTGCCATCTTCATAAAGTGGTTTATGAATAGAACTTTTTAATTTAGTATAAAAATCTAATTCATCTTTTAATAAATAATCAGCATATATTACTAAATATTTATTATTCAATTGATAAATTAAAGCAAGTCTACCTTTGTCCTGGTCAATTCGTGAAATAGACTTAATTACAATAAAATTATATATATCAATAACTTCTTTTTGTTCTTTTAATACTTTAAATTCATTTAATGCTAAATCATTTTTTACAAGTTCAGTAAACTCAGCTATATCTTTGTTAGATTCTTTATAATATCCTTCAATATATTCATGATTTTCTAAACTTCTCGCAGAAAATAAATACTTACTATTTCTAAAATAACTATGTGATTGATAATATTCTCTAAACATTGTTTTAGGAAATTTAATTGACATATTAAATTTTGTCAAATAAACATTATTTTCATCATTAGGAATATGACCAGTTTTAAATTTAACATCGTTTTTTAATAATGTTTTAAAAAACTTGTGAAAATTTTCTGAGTTAAATGAAACATCAAATGATGTATTTTTATTTATTTTTACATTTAACTTTGCATTTGGTACATAGGTAACTAATTGAATTTTTGATACTTTAGTATTTAATTTTTTTCTAAATAATCTTTCAACTATAATATCATCACCACTTACGGTAACACATTTATATTTACATAAAGCATAAATAACAAGCAACAAACATTCTATTATAAGTAATGAATAACTTAAAAATAATTTTAAATTTATAGAAAAGTATATACAAAATAATGCAATCATTAAAGTTGACATATAAACAATTGTGCCAATCCATTTTTGATAAAAAACATTATAGTTTTCATCATCGTTTTTTGCAAAACTAAATTCTGGTTTTAAAAATAAAATAATTGTATTAATTACTAAAAAAAAGACAGAACAAACTATACATATAACACTTTTTATAATTGGACTCATAAATCACCTATTTTAATGTAAGGGTAGCACATACATTTTCTGTCTTACATATTTTTTTACTACTATTTAATTTTATTTCTTGATCATCACCATTATAATTACGTATTACAATTTTATTACCTTCAGTTGCGATTATCTCAGCATCAATTTCTTTTATTTTGTCTCCAACTGTTAAATTAGTATACTCAATTTCTGTTTCATTATATGAAACAACTAATTTACTATAACCTTCTTCTTTTTTTTGTGATTTAGTATAAATAAAAATACCACATACTAAAATTGCAATAGCAATAATAATTGGAATAATTTTTTTACTTTCCATCTAATCATACCCTTCCTATAATAATTATAAGGTAAATTGTTAAATTAGTAAAGTAAAAATATTAATTACAAATTAATTAATAATTAACAATAATATTATTACAAATAGTAACTATGATATAAAATTATTAAGATAAATAATTAGTATTAAGATTCATAATCATATATTCCATGAATTTTTTCTATATCAGAGTTTGATAAACTACTTACAATCCAACCATCAGATGTATTAACAACATAAAAATCTATTGTATATTGTACTCTTTCCGTAGTTTCTTTCATTTTATTTATTTTATAAGTTATAAATTTATTTGAATCATATTTCCCATCAGAATCTTTAAATTCATCAGGATTATTTGCAAGATATGTTGTTGAATCTTTTTGAGCTTTATATAAATCATATACATCTATTTTAACAGTAATTGTTGCTTCATCACCATTATAATCTTCTTTTTCTATTTCATAAGAAAGATCTGTATATTGTTTTTTATAAATATCTTCATATTTTTTAGAATTTTCTTCATTTAAATTTTCTTTTTCAATAATATCTTTCATATCAGTAAGTACATTAACATCTAAATTTTTATAATTATCTAAATATTTTTTTACAGCATCTGTAGCTGTTTTACCACATCCTGTAAGCATAAAAGTAATTATTAATGTTAAAACTAATCCATAAATTTTTTTCATATATTCACCATTTATATTATTTACACCAATTTATATTTTATACTACTTTATAAGTTTTAATAATTAAGTTATATAATTTTTTTTCGTCATTTGTAATTGGTAGTAATAATTTTTTTTGCATTTTATTAATTATTTTTTTAATATTATCTTCTTCACATTTAAACCATTCATAATATATATATTTAATTTTATCAGTATTGTTATTTTCATATAATTTATTTATTTCAAGACTAAGGACTTTTTTTATTTTTTCTTCATATCTTAAATTTATTGATTGATCAACCTGTTTTATTTTTTCATAATTAATATTTTCATACTTAACATAATAAATTAAATTACTTATTTTAATTTGATCTTTTAAAGTCAAACTACTTTTATAATTACTTTTACCTTTTTTATCAAAGTCTATAGCAATAAATTCATATTCATCAGTAAATATTAATGGAATATCTTTTAAATATTTTAAATCTATTTTAATTACATTATTTATTAAATCTTGTAAAATACTTGGTCTTACCTTATATACAAAAACTTTTTCAAAACTTTCAATATTATCATCATCAAGCCATTCATAAAAAGGATAAAATTTATCTAAAAAATTTAAAGTAATATCATTTATAATCATATATTTTTCCCCTTTCATATACTAAAATTAATATTAAAATACCAATAAAAAAAATATTACATTCAGGTCTCCTAATAATAAAATAAACAAATTGGGAAAATCTATACCCAATAAAAAATAAATTTATATTAATTATTATAAAAAACAAACCAATTGTTATAAGTAAAATTCCTAATATATAAAAAATTAAAGTTTTCATAATAAATTTTATTATAAAAAAAAATTATTATTATATACTTTATTAGGTGATTATTTTGAAACTAGTAAAATATATATTAATAGCGATAGTACAAGGTATTACAGAACCATTACCAGTATCATCTTCAGGTCATATGTTCTTATTTAAAAAAATATTTAATACAAATATGTTTAACAATTTAAATTATGAGATAATCTGCAATTTTGGATCATTTTTAGCAATACTATTTATATATAGAAAAGATGTAATTAAAATAATTAATGACTTTTTTTCATATATTTTTAACAAAAATAATCGAATTAATAGCAAAAAAGGATATAAATATGGATTAAATATAATTATTAGTTCTATTCCAGTAGGAATATGTGGCTTATTATTTAAAAATTCAATTGAAAATAGACTTGGAAATATTACAATATTAGGCTTTGCCTTTTTACTTACTGCTTTAAGTTTATTTATTGTTAAGGACATAAAAGGTCACAAAGAAGATAAAGATATTAACTTTAAAGATGCTATAATAATTGGATTATTTCAAATGATAACTTTAATTCCTGGTATTTCAAGAAGTGGCACAGTTCTAGTTGCATGTTTAATACTTAAATTAAAGAAAGAAAATGCATTAAAATATACATTTATGTTATATTTTCCAGTTAGTATTGGAGCAATGATTTTAGGAATAAAAGATATTATAGAAAGTCCTAATTTAAATTTACTAATTATGCCATATATTATAGGTATGCTAGTAGCAATAATTGTTACCTATTTTTCATTTGAATGGTTAAGTAATATTGTTAAGAAAGGAAAATTAATTTATTTTGCTATTTATTGTCTTTTATTAGCAGGATTTGTATTTATTTATTTTCGTTAAATAAAAAAATGCAATTTATGCATTTTTTGTTTTTTTAGGTTTTTCTTCAGGCTTTTCTTCTATAGAATCTGCTAATTTTTTTAACGTATCAGATGCAAGTTTTCTTACTTCTTTAGCAGTTTTTTCAACAGCAGGAGTTGCTTTTTCTGATGCTAATTTAACAAGTTCTGTAGCTTTATCTTTTATTTGTGTTGCTTTTTGAATAGCTATCTCTTTAGCTTTTTCTTTATCTAAAGATCTTATTTCATTTTGTAATTCAGTAACTTTTTCAGTAATATTTTCTTTTACTTCTTCAGTATCTATACTTTTAATTTTTTCTAAAAGTTCATTACATTTATTAATTAAATCTTTACGATTTTCTTTTCCAGATTTTGGTGCAAGAAGCATACCAATTCCAAGACCAAGACCTGCTCCTAATAAAAATTTTCCTTTCTTACTCATCTTCTTCAATCCCTTCCTTTCCTTTTAAAAATAATTTACTAAATAAATTTGTAAAAAAATCTACAACATTATCAATAATTTTATTTACTCTATTTGATGTAATATTTAATATATCAAATATTGGATTTAATGAATTAACTTTGTTTTCTATATTATCAACAATTTTTGTGGCTTTATCTATAGTACTAATTATTTTCAATCCTATTATAATACCTATTATTATTAAAACTATCAATAATATATATATGACAACTGGTAAAAAATTTGTTAAAAATTCCAATTTTATTCACCTTCCTTTTTATCATACATAGAATCAATTAAATCAAATAAGTCACTTTCTAATGTATCCTCGCCATCATTAACCTTAGGAACTTCTTTAGTTATTTCATCATTACGTGGTTTATATTGAATTTTTTCTTCAACATCTTTTAATTCATTTTCTAAATCGTTATCAATATCAACAATTACATCAGAAGTGTCCTCTAAAAGTTCATCAATAGTTCTAGCTTTTTCTTCTTTTTCTTGAGGCTTAGATAAAGTAACTGTTTCACTTTGATCATAAAAAGTTCTAACTTCAGGTTTTTCTTTAACTTCCCCAAAAGCTTTATCTCGTACCTTTTGAATATCTACTTTATTTTCATATTTTTCAATATCCTCATTTCGATAATCTTTATCAAGTACACCATACACTGGAGAAATTATAGGAGAAGGTTTAAACTTCTTCCTTTCTATAGTTTCTACAGTTTCTATTTTTTCATACCTACCATAATCTGTTCTTCTTTCAATTTTTTTCTTTCTTTCATAATCAAGAACATTATTATACCTGCTTGTAGGCTTTTGAATAGGTTTTGGAGTTTCAACTGGTTTTGGGGACTGAGGTTTAGCTTCTTCAAATTCTTCTTCATCAAAATCTAAAAATGGATAAGAATTACTTCTAAACACTTCTTTTTCACTTTGTACATTTTTTTCTTCTTTAGGAACTGAAGTAGATACAACTTTTTTTTCTTCTGTTTTAACAACTTCTTTGGGAGTAGTTTGCTCGTTTCTCATTTCTGGTGTAATTTTAATTTGTTCTGTATATTCCTCTTCATCAAATAATATATCTTTCACTTTTTTAAATAAACCCATAATTTCACCTTCCTATTTAATTAAATCCGAATCTATTGAATCATCAATAGTAATACTATCATCAGTACCATCGTCAATAATATTTAAAAAACTACTATCTTTACTCTTTGGATTAAATATATCATATGTTTCTTCTTTAAAATTTTGTGACTTATTATTAACAAGTGGTTCTATAATCATATCATTATATTCCAAATCCTTTAGGATAGTTACACAATTATATAATGCTAGATTAATATCTTCATAATCTACCATCAATTCTATTTTAGCATAATTATACATAATTTCAATCAAATATTGGTTATTTTCTTGTAAATTTATTTCAAGATATCCATATTTTTCATTATTAACTATTTTTGTGGAATAAAAACAATTATCACAAATTTCATAATCTTGTTTTACTTTTTCATAATAACTAATTATATCAACATATAAATAATATTTATAATTTTCGCTAACTAAAACTTCATTATATTCATCATAACTTAATACACTTAACCCATTAGGTAAATAAAATTTAAATGTTGAATTAAAAGTATTTTGTTTATTATTAGTAGTTACAATTGTATTTAAAATATCTTCATATGATGTATCACTTATTTTAGTACATCCAGAAACAAATAAAAATGAAATTAATAAACAAATAATTAATTTATTTTTCATAATACTTTCCTTTACACTATTGATTATATCATTTTTCTTTAAATACTTCTAGATATTTTATTTTAATACCCTTATTAGAAAATTTTTCTTCATATTCAGTCATAGGACTATTTAAAATATTATCAGAATGTAAATCCTCTGATTCTTTTATAACTTTATATCCATAATTAAGCAAACTTTCTTTCGAAAAATTAAAAAAATCTTCATTATCTGTTTTTAATATTATTTTATTATTATCTTTAAATAAATTATCATATATTTTTAGAAAATTTTCGTGAGTAAGTCTTCTTTTAGCATTTCTTTTTTTAGGCCATGGATCAGAAAAATTTAAATATATTGTATTAATTTTATTATTTAAATAAGATGGTATATCTTTTACATCAATATTAAGTAATTTTAAATTATTTAATTCATATCTATTTTCCTTATATTCATTAATTTTTTTTATTGCATGGCTTATTACAGAAGAATATTTTTCAATTCCAATATAATTATTATTTGGATTATTTATTGCCATATTTAAAATAAAATTACCTTTTCCCATACCAATTTCTAAATTAATATCATTATTATTATTAAATAAATTATCATCTAAAAAGTAATCACAAGATTTTAATATACTTTCCATATTTTTAGGATTACGCATTCTCATTTTAGTCACTTCCTTATTTTTTTGCATATATTATTACTAGAAAGGAATGCCTATGAAAAAAAATCGAAATGCCTTCTTTAACGATATGAATCCTATGTTTCAAAATCAAATGATACAAAACTATCCTAATATGCAAATGCCTAATCAAATGATGCCTACTAATTTTAATATGCAAGATATTGAAGAACGTCTGGCTAAGATTGAAAGGCAAATAACTAGACTTGATAAAAGAATTAGCAAAATTGAATCAACTACAATATCAACTGATGATTTTGAAACAAATTCTAATAATATGTATATGCTTTAATTATAAATTATCATAGCGCTAAAACAATATATTTGTTCTTCACCACATACTGCAATAGCTACTTGATATTTAATATCTATTATATCATAGTTTCCCTCACTTAAAAAAGCATTAATGCTTCTTTCTAAATCTTTTTCATGACTTTCATCAATAACTTTTACTTTCATGATATCACCAATGTTATATTAAACATTATTAAATAAAAAAAATGTCAAAAAAAATGAAAAGAATTAAACTTTTCAATTTTTTATTTAACAACAATGTTAACAATTTTTTTAGAAATTACTATTACTTTAATAATTTCTTTGCCTTCTGTAAATTTTTGAACATTTTCTATTTCAAATGCATTTTTTTTCATTTCTTCATCACTAATATCTGAATTAACTTCTATCTTACCACGAATTTTTCCATTTACTTGAACTACAACAGTAATAATTTCATCCTTAATTTTATCTTCATCATATTTTGGCCAAGAATACGTAATAATTGGTTTATTACCAATATTTTCATTTAATTCTTCAGTAATATG
The DNA here is from genome assembly GCA_029100545.1 of bacterium. Lineage (GTDB taxonomy): Bacteria > Bacillota_I > Bacilli_A > RF39 > UBA660 > UBA6448. The sequence goes on from JAQXPH010000008.1 coordinate 17,322, forward strand.
TGGAGCTATTGGATTTAATAAGGTTAATAATAATGTATAATCCTTTTTACTAATTGATGGCAAATCACTGTAAGCATTAGTTAAAATCATTAAGTTTGATACAACCGTGTTATATCCCATATTATCCAAATCATATGTTACTTTCTTTATAGTTTGATTTTGAATTTTTTCAAGTGATGGAGTAAAATCATTAACTTCATTTAATTTATCTTTTAACTTAATCACTTTATCAAGAAATCTTTTACATCCTTTTAATGAATCAGTATTCCATGGAACATCTTGTTCATAATCACCCATAAACATTTCATACAATCTTAAAGTATCTGCACCATACTCATTAACGATATCGTCTGGGTTAATTACATTACCTTTACTTTTACTCATTTTTTCGTTATTTGCACCAAGTACCATGCCATGTGATACCCTTGTATAAATCATTTCTTTATTAGGAACAAGTCCTATATTATATAAAAACTGTACCCAAAATCTAGCATAAAGTAAATGCCTTGCAGTATGTTCCATACCACCATTATACCAATCAACTTTATTCCAGTATTTCATCGCTTCCATTGAAGCAAACTCATGACTATTATGAGGATCCATAAATCTTAAGAAATACCAACTTGATCCGGCCCAGTTTGGCATAGTATCAGTTTCTCTTTTAGCATCATGACCACATTTAGGACATTTACAATTTACCCAATCAGTAATTTTAGCAAGAGGACTTTCACCATCATCAGTTGGTTCATAATTAGCAACATCTGGTAAAAGAAGAGGCAAATCGCTTTCATTAAGAGGAACCCAACCACAAACAGGACAATTAACCATTGGAATTGGCTCACCCCAAAATCTTTGTCTTGAGAAAATCCAATCACGCATTTTATAATTTGTTACTACTTTTGCTACACCAAGTTTAACTAGTTTATCAGTAATTTTTTCTTTAGCTTCTTCCACAGTTAAACCAGTAAATTCCTCACTATTTATAAGCTTACATCCCTTATTTAAATATTCATTTTTTTCAAATGCAGCATCCTTAGTATCTTTTCCATCGATAACTTGAATCATTTCAAGATTATGAATGGCTGCATATTCAAAGTCTCTTTGATCATGACTTGGAACAGCCATTACAGCACCAGTACCATAACTACCTAATACAAAATCACCAACAAAGATTGGGACTTTTTTACCATTAACAGGATTAATAGCTTCAATACCTTCAAGTTTACAACCAGTTTTGCCTTTATTAAGTTCAGTTCTATCCATATTAGATTTTTTTTGAGTTTCCAATATATATTTATTTACTTCTTCTTTATTTTTAATGCGCGGCATTAATGTATTAATAAGTTTGCCATCAGGTGCAATAACAAAAAATGTTACTCCATAAATTGTTTCAATACAGGTTGTAAAAATAGAAAAATTACCTCCGCCAACAATATTAACTTTAACTTCAACGCCTTCACTTTTACCAATCCAGTTTATTTGACCAAGTTTTACTTTATCGGCAAAGTTAGTTTCATCAAGTCCTTTTAATAAATCTTCAGAATATTTACTCATTCTAAGCATCCATTGGCTTTTTTCTTTCTGAATAACTGTATTACCACATCTTTCACAAACTCCACCTGCAGAATCTTCATTAGATAGAACAGTTTTACAATTAGGACACCAATTAACATTTACCTTGGCTTTATATGCCATATCATGTTCATAAAACTTTAAAAATTGCCATTGAGTCCATTTATAATATTCTGGATCTGTTGTTGAAAATTCTCTATCCCAATCAAATGAAAATCCTAATGTTTTCATTTGTCTTTTAAAAGTAGAAATATTTTCTTTTACAGCATCTTTAGGATGGATATGATTTTTAATTGCATATTGTTCAGCTGGAGCACCAAATGCATCCCAACCCATTGGATACAAAACATTATAACCTTGCATTCTTTTCATTCTAGCTTTTGCATCTTGAGCAGTATAACTTCTTACATGGCCAACATGAAGTCCTGCACCAGATGGATAAGGAAACTCTACCAAAATATAATAAGGCTTTTTACTACTTCCTGTAATTGCCTCAAAACATTTACTTTCTTCCCAATATTTTTGCCATTTTACCTCAATATTTTTAAAACTACTCATAATATCCTTCTTTCTTTTTTAAATATCTTCCCAATAGTTCATATATTGCATAAATAAGTGCAAATAAAAGTGCAAAACCTATAAATAATTGAACTATAAAAGGAACCTCTATTAATGAAATTATCATAAATACTAATGTTATTATAAATGAATCTAAAATACTATATATAAATAACAATTTTTTTGTTAATAACTTTTCTTTTTTTAGTTTAAATTTATTCATTAAATATTTTACAGAAAAAATATACTTATCTTTATTCTTTCTATTTTTTTTATTTTTTAACATTTGAGATGCTTTAAATAAATTATAAAAATAAAATAATATTATTAATAAACAAAAAATAATTAAACATAACTTATATATATTCATATAAACCTCCATAAAAAAAGGTAGTAACCAAAGGGTGCATTTAGCACGGTACCACCTTTATATTTAACTTTTAATTGATATGGAAATTACCCCATTAGCATCCAAAAGCAAGTTCAATATATATTATTGTTAATTTCCATCAGCCATTAACTTTCTATAAATATATATATATATTTACTACTCTTTTTTCCTTTGCTTAGAAATATTATACATTAAACATATTTAAATTTCAATTAAATAATCATATAATTTCATAAACATTCGAATAAATTTTGGCTCAAGACCATTTTTACGCATTTTTTTAATAGCAATTCTTTTCTTTTTAATATCCATATTACTAAATACTATTTTATATAGTTGCTCTTTTAATTTAGTTTTAATTTTTAAATCTGAAATAATTGAATTTATATCTTCATTTATTATACGTTCAGCATCAATTTCAATATCTTTACCACTACAATTAATAGTTAATTGTTTTGTTGTATCAACTCCTAAAACTCTAACAATAAAGTTTTCATCTTTAACTTCACATTTTATATTAGTTTCATCTATTCTTTCACCATTAATAAATGCTTCCACTTTATCGGCTTCTTTAGTATTTCTAAAAATAATATTGTAGTCTCTTGTTGAAGGTATAATAGCAGTTTTTCCCTCAAGAGGATGAATTATTAAGGTATAATTGTTTTGCATGTAATTATAATCTATAGCAGTCAAGATATAATAACCTTGTTCATATAATCTTGTAATACCGTCATCTTCATACAAATTATATGTATTACTTTGACCAGGGAAAACATGTATATCAAGTTTTTCAGGATTACCTGTAAAATTATAATTAGTAGTAATATTTGCCATTGGTATAATTGAACCAGCTTTAGCAAAAACAGGATAATCTTCATCTTTAAAAAATGTTATATATCTTTTATCTCCCATAAATTTTTTACCAGTTTTAAAATCATACCATATTCCTTTTGGTAAAAATGTTCTTTGAATAGTTCTATTCATAACCAAGTCCTTTGGTTTTGTTATAGGGCTTACAAATAACTCACTACCAAAATAATATTCATTGCGATATTCAGGTTCATCATAAAGTTCAGGATAATTATAATAAAGTGGTTGAACAACCGGCATTCCTTTAATTGCATAATAATAATTTTCAGTATAGAAATATGGAATTAATTTATGTCTTAATTGAGTATAATATTTTACAATATTATAAGTTTTGAAATCCCAAAGCCAAGGCTCTCTTTTATAATATATTCCTCTTTTAGCACTAAACCTAAATATAGGACTAAATGTACCTAATTGTACATAACGCATATATAATTCTGCATCTTCAATACCATCTTTAAAACCACCAATATCATGACTCCACCAAGATATACCAATATTACTAGATGTAGAATTAAAAAATGGTAAATATCTTAAAGTAGACCAACTTACAATAGTTTGACCAGAGTACAATACACCATTACGATGTGCTGCTATTCCTGTATTTCTTGTTAATAGCATAGGCCTTTTATACTCACTTTGTTTAAAATCAGTTATATGATAATAATTAAGCGCGCGAAGTGATTTAATATCTTTTTTATAATCTAACCAAAAGAAATCAACATCACATTTTGTAAGTGGATTAATAAGTTTTTCAAAATACAAAATAATAAACATTTTATCAAACGCTAAAAATGGTATAGTTTCATTATTTTTATAATTAAGTTCATCAGCAAATTCTTTATATGCATCTTCTTCTTTTCTTATTCCCTCAGTTGGATCAAGTTCAAGTCCAAGTCTTACACCTCTTTCATGTAAGTAATTTGTAAGTTCATTTGGGGAAGGAATCAATTCTTTATTAAATGAAAATCCTGTTTTATTAATTAAAATATTATCTTTATCTTTTATATGCCAAAACTCATTTAAAAGTAATACAGAAATTGGAATTTCGTTATTATTAAAAGATGTTAGTAAAGCTTTAATATTATCCATAGAATAAATAATATCTCTACTCCACCAAATACCAAAAGCATATCTAGGTAGTAATGTTGGAAAACCTGTTAATGTAAAATAATCCTTTAAACATAGTCCAAAATCTCTTTTATACATAAATAGATACAAATCAAGATTATTATCTGTATTTTTGCTTAAAATACCAAGTTCGTTAGTTATTAAAGAATCAGAGTCATCTATAACAGCAAAACCATCAGTAGAATATAAACCTTTATCAAGTTTTATTGGTCCACCTTTATAATCATCTAAACTAAATCTAGAACCAAGAAAATTTCTTGCTTCAGGATGACCATAATACCATATTTTATCAGTATTAAGTAACTTTACCTTTAAATTTGTATCTGGTGCAAATGATGGTCCTTTAAATGGTTTATTTTTCATATATTGAAGTGAAAAATATTTTGTAGTAATAACCATATATTTATCATCTTCTTCTATAGTATAGCTAGGCACATCAAAATTACGATTTTGAACTAAATCAGTTAGTTTATCATTAAAACTACCTGTTACTGAATATTCAAGTCTAACAAGTCTTTCACTTAAAACTGTAATTCGATAAAAATCACCTTTATGAATAGCTGTTACTTGTGATAAACCAAGTTTTTCATTAACTTCAAAATGTTTGCCAAAACTAGCCATAGACAACCCTACCTATCATAATTAATCTTATCATAACTTTTGTTTTCATTCAATTACAATTTTAAAAAAATATATTTTTTTACTACTAAACATATATTAAAAACAAATTATTTGTTATAATATAGATGAGGTTCAAAATGAAGATAATAAATAATTTAACAGAAAAACAATATAAAGATTTTTTTAACAAAAGTAAATATAATCATTTTTTACAATGTTATGCATGGGGAAAAGCTTCTATAGGTAAAGGATTAAAACCAGTATATTTAGGTTTAGTTGATGAGCAAAATAAAATTCATGCAGTATGCTTAGCATTTGAAAAAGAAAAGTTTAATTTAAAATACTATTATGCTCCTAGAGGACCAATAATCGATTTTGAAAATAAAGAGCTTTTAAAAGAGTTTTCAATTGCCTTAAAAAAATATCTAAAAGAAAATAATGGAATATATTTTAAAATAGACCCAGGCATTATTTTACATATTTTAGATGAAAATGCAAATCCAATTAAAGATGAAATAAATAATGAATGGTTACATGATTATTTAATAGATTTAGGATTTAAATTTAAGGGTTATACAAAATTATTTGAAGCAAATCAACCACGATTTACTTTTCGTATTGATACAAAAAGAGAAATTGAAGAAATTGAAAAATCAATGAATAAAACATATCTTAAAACAATAAAAAGAAGTTATAATTATGATTTAGAAATAAATGATTACTTTGATGCTGATATTTTTTATAAATTAATGAAGGATATTGCAAATAAAGATAATTTTAATGGCTTCCCAAAAGAGTTTTATGATAATTTTAATAAAGAGTTTACAAAAGATAAAAATGTTAAATATGTAACAATTAAAATATATCCAGATAAAATACTTAAAAAAACTGAAGATGAACTTAAAAATATTGAAGAAAAACTTAATAATGGATTAATTCCAGATAAGAAAAAAATTGACACTGAAAATATAATTAAAAGGCTTCAAAAAGATATTGAAGTTTTTAGCCCTTATAAAAATAAATATCCAGAAGGTTTAATTTCATTAATTTTAATTTGTCCTATTATAAATAATAAAATGTGGACTTTATATATTGGCAATAATAGTCTAGCTACATATACTTTTGCAGTTAATAGAGCTTATTATGAAGCAATTAAAATTGCACATAATAATAATTGTGATTTTATTGATTTGTTTGGAACAAGTGGGGATCCCAATACAAATGTAAAAAATTATGCAGGAATTCACGAATATAAAAGAAAAATGGGAGGAACTTATATAGAGTTTATAGGCGAATATGATTTAGTTGAAAAACCGATAATAAATAAAATATTACCTCTATTTATTAAAATTTATAGGAAATTTAAAAAAATGTAATTAAGTTGAAAAAAATTCAACTTTTTTTATTTTATTACAATAAAAAAGATGATAAAAATCATCTTTAATATATTTTAAAGCCATACACCATATGTAATTGCAATCATTGCAAAAATTAGTCCTATAGTCCAAAACAATTTAACAATATCATTTTCTTCCCATTTAAGCTCTTCAAAATGATGATGAAGTGGAGCTTTTAAAAATATTTTTTTATTAAATTTTCTTATGGCAATAATTTGGATAAGAGAAGTAATTGCCTCGATGATAAATACACCACCTATTAAAAATAGTGATAACTCATGTCTTGTTAAAATTGCAATAGTAGCTAAGCTTCCTCCTAAAGCAAGCGAACCTAAATCCCCCATAAATATTTTAGCGGGATGAGAATTAAACATTAAAAATCCTATTAATGCTCCAACAAGAATAAAGGAAAATATTGCAATTTCTTGATAACCTTCAAGCCAGCCACAATTCCAAGCAATAATACCAAAAGCAAGAAAGGCAATAACGGAAAGTCCCCCAGCAAGTCCATCAAGACCGTCAGTTATATTTACTGCATTAGTCATACCTACTAAAAATAAAAAAATAAATAATCCAAATGTCCAACCAAGTGGAATGTTTATATTTAATAATGAAAATCTTAGTGTAGTACTTCCTCCACCTCTCATAAAAAGGTAAAAGAATACTAAAGCTATAAACATTTGACATAAAAATTTTGTTACAAGTGATAGCCCATCATTTTGATGATTTTTAATTTTTAAAAAATCGTCAAGAAAACCTAAAAATGCATAGGATAAAAAAACAAATAACAAAATTAATAAATTGTAACTTATTGAGATACTTTTTGTAATATATAAATATATTAATCCTAGTATAACTGGAACTATAAATATTATTCCCCCCATTGTAGGAGTACCCTCTTTTTTCAAATGTCTTTTAGAAATGTCTTTACATACATACTGACCAATATGCAGTTTTCTAAAAAATGGAATTATAATAAGACCACAAATTATTGCGCATATAAAACCAAGCATTAATGCCATTGCAGCTTTTGCTAAAATTAACATAAATCATGCCTCCATTAAACATATTATACCTTAATTTTAAATAAAGATTATTATTTTTTTTATTATTTTACACATTGTTTTCATTTTAAAGAATATTTTTTAATAATGGAGGTATTTTATGAAATATTATTCAAATATAAATGATGTAAAAAAAGGTAGTACCTTTGTGTTAACTAATAAAAACTATAATCTTATTCAAAAAGCATTAAAAAAAGAAGCAAAAGTAATATGTGATATAAATATTAATAATAAAAATGTAAAAAAAGTAAATAATCCCTTAAAATTTTTAAACAATAAATTAATAAAAGAAAATAAAAAATTATGCAAATATACAAATATTATACTTTTATTAGGCTATAAATATAAAAATGAAGTAGCTGATTTAACTTATAAATATCTAATAAACAAAAAAGAAAAAGTAATTCTTTTAAAAAATAATTCATACTATATAAATAAAAAATTATATAAATTAAATTATATAACTTCTATTGAAACAATTAATAAATTACTAAATATTGCCAAAGAAAAAAACATAACTTATTTTATAATTGCGATAAATAATACAAGTATTAAAAATGATTATTTAAAAAATTTATCATATCGCTTATTAATTTTAACTGATTTTATAGGTAATGACTATAAATTTATAGAAAAAGAAATAAAAAAAGTAAATGATTTATTTATTATAAATTACGATGTAAATATAAGTAGATATATTAATTTTAAAAATAAAAAAACAATTACTATTGGAGAAAAAGGATTAATTAGTTTAGATTTAGAAAATAATTGTTTTGAATATGAATATAATATCTATAAAATTAAAAATAATTCCCATAATGTATATAGTTATATTTTTAGTTATACAATTTTAACTTATCTTGGTTTTGATATATATGATGTTTTAAAAAAATGCTAATTATTATTTATTAGCATTTTTTATAAAAGAATTTATTTCTTCATATATTAAAATATTTTTTTCTGTTAAATCATCTGTTAAGCCAACATTTACTGGTTTTAAAAAAGTAATTTTTAAATTATTTTTAGAAAATCTATAATGTCCAGTTATAGCATAAGGAACAATTGTAGCACCAGTTTTTTGTGCCATTGAAACAGTACCATATTTGAATGGTAATAATAAACTATTATCATATTCTTTTTCAGTTATAATATTTTTAGTAACAAGTGTTTTTAAATAATTATCAACATTATAAATGTTAGTTATAAATTCTTCCTTAGTAATTTTATTATTATTAAGTAAAGATAATAAAAGATCTGTTTGTGATACTCTTGTCATATTCATTTTTATATTTTTTTTAAACTTTTTATATGAAATAGTATCTTTTACATAATCATAGATTTCATCTAATTTATCTTTTTTTGAAAACAATGAATTTCTAGTGCCTTCAGGATAAATTCCAATTGCATATCCTTCACGTAAAAAATCTATTGCTTCGTTTTTAGCATTATCATCATGTATTTCTCTATTAACTGGTATGCAACCACATATTTTAAAAAACAATGAAAAAGGTCCATCAAAATATTCTTTTTTTGCTAAATAATGAAGCATTCTTTTGGTAGATAAAATTGGTAAACATTGATCAAATAAATGATTATGATTTCCACACAAAATTATTGGACCATCTTTTGGAATGTATTCTTTATTTACAATTTTAGGCCTATAGTAAAGCAAAAATAATCCTCCTAAAAGATATTTATTTATAGTATAACCAATTTTACATTTCTCTTTCATAATCTTTAGCCTCCTTAATTAACTTAATTACTTCTTTTTCTAATAGTTTAGTTTCATTTATAAAATCATCAGTTTTTATATATATTGGTTTTCCAATTATAACTTTTGTATGATAATTAAAAATTTTTGGTTTTCCTACAATAGCAAATGGAACAATTGGTTTACAAGCTTTATAAGCGATTGATACAGCACCATACTTAAAAAGTAATATATACTCATCTGTTTTATTAATCGTTCCTTCAGGAAATATACATACAATATTATCATTTTTTAATTTTTTTATTGCTTCTGCTTTTGCTTCCGGATTCTTGTTTTTTCTGTCCACTGGAATAAGGCCCAAAAATCTAAAAAATTTGTTTAAAAAAATTCCCTTAAATAATTCTTTTTTAGCCATAAAATGAACACATCTAAAAGTTGAATATCCTACTTCAAAAGCATCAAAATAGCTTACATGAGTTCCAGCATATAAAAATCCTTCTTTTGGAATATTTTCTTTATGAATTATAGTAGGTTTCATAAATATAGTTATAAATAATCGTAAAATTGAACTTACAATGTGATAACCAATATTAATTGTGTTTTTCGTTTTCTTCTTTTTCAAGTTCTTTAAATGCAACCTTTCCAATAAGTGTTTTCGGAAGTTTATCCCTAAATTCATATTCATAAGGAAGAGCATATTTAGCAACATGTTTAGCAAGTAACTCTCGAATTTCTTTTTCTATTTTATTTTTTTCTGTATAACCATCTTTTAGTACAATAAAGGCTTTTGCAACTTGACCTTTATATGGATGTGGAATTCCAATTACAGTTGAAGTCAACACTGCTTCGTGCATATTTATAACTGATTCTAGATATGTAGGATAAATATTATAACCGCTTGAAACAATTATTCTTTTAATTCTTTGTGAAAAATATATCAGCCCATCCTCTCCTAAATGACCAGCATCACCAGTATGAAGCCATAATTTTCCGTCATCATGGTATCTTAAAACTTGCACTGTTTCTGCATCATCATTAACATAACCCATCATTACAAGAGGACCACTAATACATATTTCACCATCTACTCCAACAGGTGCTGTTTCATGTGTTTCTGGGATAACAATTTTAAAATACATATCTGGAAATGGCATACCAATTATATTATCTTCGAAAACATTAGTAGGAGTTAAACAACAAGCTCCAGTTGATTCAGTAAGACCATAGCCTACTCTAATTTTTGCACTTGAACCATGCTCTTTCAAGAAAACATTTACTTTATCTCTAAGAGTTGAATTTAATGCATCACCACCGCAAATAACGGACTTAACACATTCTAAATCATTTGGTCCAATATTACTTTCAAGTAGTGCTTCATAAAGTGTTGGTACTCCGGCAATAAATGTTGGTTGATTTTTTCTTATAATATCACCAAATTTTTTAAAACTAAAAGATGGAATTAAAATTGTTCCCATACCAACAGAAAGAGGAGTATGAATACAAACGCCAAGCCCAAAGCCATGAAAAATTGGTAAAATTGATAAAACAGTTGTTCCAGGAACAGCTTCTTTAATAACCGTTGTACAGTCAAGTGCAAGAGCATTAAAGTTTAAATTTGATAAAAGTATTCCTTTAGGATTTCCAGTGGTACCTCCACTATATAAAATAACTGCTGGATCATATGCTTTACGATGTTCTTGGTATTCACCTTGATAATTTTTAGAACCATTTATAAATTCTTCCCATAAAACAATATTTGAATCGTTTTTAGGAATTTTTATTTTTCTACCTGTAAATAGCCAATATATTCCAGCAAGAGGAAGACTCATCTCTTCAGATGCTTTGGCAACAATTATTTTTTTTAAATTAGTCTTATCTTTTAATTTCATTATTTTTTCAAATACTACATCAATAACTAAAATATATTTACTATCAACAGAATTAATGTAAAACTCTAATTCTTTTTCAGAAGATAAAGGATGAACCATATTACAAATTGCACCAATCATATTAACCGCATAAACCATCGTAATTCCTTCAGGAGTGTTTGGCATACATATTGTTACTTTATCATTTTCTTTAACTCCATAATTTTTTAACGCTTTGGCAGTTCTTTTAATTCTTTGCACAAATTCTTTATAAGTAACTTTACTTCCATAATAAATATAAGCTACATTATTTGGATATTTTTGAGCAGATTCTATAATCATATCAACCATTGAATAATCAGGATATTTTAAATTTGCAGGAATATCATCATAATATTTAAGCCAAGGGCGCATTTGCCTATCTAATTTCAACATTTTCGATTTTCTCATCAATTCTATCCTCCAGCATCTTTGGATTGTCTAAAAAACTTTCCAATAATTTAATTGATTTAGCAAAATAATAACCATCCGCAATTCTTTCATCAATATTTATACCAAAATCACATATTTTTCTAATTACTTTTTTACCTTCAATAATACATAGTTCATCTTTTATCTCTCCCATAGTAGCAAGTGATGAACAAGCACCAAAATCATTAATGTTATGATAAACTGCACCACATTTAATTGAACCTAAATTAGATACAATAATACTACTATAATATAAATTATCTTTTATCAAACTTTTAGGCAAAAATCCTTTTTTATCACACCATTTGAATAATCCAATAATAGGAACTCTAACAATATTAGGTAATTTTCCTAATACTTGAATTGCTTTATTTGCACCTTCATCTTTATTATTTCCACTTCTTATTTTTATTATTTTTTCTCTAATTTTATTTGATATTGAAATAATGTTATCATTTGGACTAATTGGAACCAGTATCATTACTTCTTCACTTTTATCATTAAAATCAAGTTTTGCTACAAAAGATATAATAATATCATTGTGTTCGTAAACATGTCTATTGGAAACAAACCAATTTAATTTTTTTCGATTATAAATTAATTTACCAATAGCGGTAACAAATGCATGAAAATAAGTTAGTTCAATGCCTTTATCTTTTTTTTCTTCAATATAATTTACTAAATTAGTAACATCAATTTTTTGATTAATGTAAACATCACTATCACATCTTCTAGGTTTTAAATCAATACTTATTTGGGAAAGCTTTGATATATTTTTAATTCTCTTTGCATAACTTCTATCTTGAAATAATCTTTTTTTATCCATATTAATCAACTACTTTCCTATACAAATTATATTAGCACAAATTTATTTTTTTCACAATAAATAAGAGAAATTAATTTTTATCCTTGAAATAGCATAAAAATATGATATAATATTACTTGTAACACGCAGATTTAGTTTAATGGTAGAACTTTAGCCTTCCAAGCTAATAATGGGAGTTCGATTCTCCTAATCTGCTCCATAAAAAAAATAAACTCGAACTTTTCGAGTTTTTTTATGCACCTAAATAAGAAAGTACATAATATAAACTCCCCATCTTTAAGAAAAAGCGCTATACTACATTAAAATAGGTAGTAATTTTTAAATAAATTTAAAAATTTTTGTTGATTGGCCAGTGTTATAATGAAATAAATATTTTATATGATATAATAAAAATAGTTAGGTGATTTTGTGAAAAAATATAATTATGAAAATTTAAATAGTGATGATCATGTATTTCATATGTGGGAACCATTAAATTTTGAAATAAAATATAATTATAAGTTTATTAACAATAATTTAGTATATAGAATATTTTCCAAAATAATATTAATTATTGTATATTTTATAGTTTGTATAATTAATAAAATTCTATTTGGTTATAAAATAAAAAATAAAGAAAAATTAATTGTTAATGAAGGAGGAATTTCAGTTAGTAATCATATTCATCCAATGGATTGTACAATGATTGGAATTATTTATTTTCCAAATAATGTTTACTATCCAACAATTGAAAGAAATTTTAAAATTCCTGTTATTAGACACTTAATTAGAATTTTAGGAGCAATTCCTATTCCTTCAAAAAATGAATTAAAACCTGCATTTTATAAAGAAATAAATAAATCATTAGAAAATAATAATCATATTCATATGTACCCTGAAGGTTCTATGTGGCCCTATTATGAAAAGATAAGAGATTTTAAATATGGAGCATTTAAAATGGCTGTTAATGCTAATAAACCGATTCAACCAATAAAATTTGTTTTTAAAAACCCTAAAGGTATATATAAATTATATAAAAAAAATAAATGTATTGAATCAATAATTTTAGATCCAATATATCCCAATAATGAATTAGATTATTATGAAAGAATTGAAGATCTAAGAAATAAAACTTATGAAAGTATAATAGGTGGTTAAATGAAAGTATTAATTTTATCATGTTCAACAGGAGGTGGACATAACTCTTGTGCAAAATATATTAAACAAGAACTTGAAGATAATAAAATTAGTGTTGATTTTTATGACTTTTTTGATATAGTAAAAGAAAATGCTAAAGAATTATCATCCAAAATGTATTTAATGTCCTTAGGTAAAAATGGTAATTTATTTAAAAACATTTATAAACTTGGTGAATTATATAGCAAAACAAAAATTAAAAGCCCAGTTTATTTGGTAAATAAATTATATAAAACAAAATTATATGATTTCATTAATAAAAATAAATATGATTTAGTAATTACTACACATTTATTTCCTTCGTTAACATTAACAGCGATTAATAAAAGTGAAAATTATACTCATATTAATTTTTTATTTGTTGCCACAGATTATGAACCTTGTCCTTTTATTGAAGAAGCAAAACCTAATTATTTTATTATGCAAAAAGGAATTGAAAATAAATTCTATAAAAAAGGTATTAAAAAAGAAGCATTATTAAATTTTGGTATACCAGTTTCAACTAAATTTATTGATTCAGCAAAAAGTATAAAAAAAGATTTAAATATTTTGAACGAAAAGGTTATTTTAATTATGCTTGGAAGTATGGGGTTTGGTAATGTAAATGAAATAATTAATGATTTACTAAAAAAAGATAATATAAAAATAATTATAGTTTGTGGTTCAAATGAAAACTTATTTAATAGTTTAAATACAATTAAAAATGATAAATTAATTGTTTTAGGATTTGTAAATAATATTAATGATTTAATTTATTCATCAGATATAATTTTATCTAAACCAGGAGGATTATCTTCAACTGAAATAGCTGTATTTAGAAAACCGTTAGTTCATATTTTCCCTATTCCTGGTATAGAAACATATAATAGTGAATTTTTTTATAATAAAAAAATGAGTCTAAAAGCAGATAAAAATGAAGATATTATAGAGAATATTAATACTTTATTAGACAATGAAGATATACAAAAAGAGTTAATTAATAACCAAAAAAAATTTATAAATTGCAATGCAGCAAAAAATTTAGTAAATTTTATAAAAAAGAATTACAAAGAAAAATAGTATTATAATTTTACAATTTTCTTTACTATATAACTAATTAAATAAGAAGTTATAAGAATAATTGAAATTTTTATTAAAATTATTGGATTATGTAAACTTTCTATTAAACCAGTTCCAATAAATCCCCAGAAATAAACCATAAAAATTTTACCAATTAAAATGCTTATTAAAAATTTCTTAAAGTCCATTTTAGAAATACCTGCAGCTATATTAATCAAAAAAGCAGGTGTAAATGGAAGAGCAACAATAAGTGTTAATACTTCAATTCTTATATTATTAATATTTTTTATTACTTTATTTAAAATTTCTGTATTTTTTTTATTTTTAAAGTGATTAAATTTTACATTTTTCCTAGATATAAAATAAGAAATTATGCAACCAATACAAGTAAAAATCCATGATATTAAAAACCCAATAAGTTTTCCAAAAAATAGAAAGTTAATTGTAATAAATAAACATAATGGAAGGAGAGGAACTATTGACTCTATAATAATTAATAAACAAGAAATAATTGGAGCATATACTCCGATTGATAGCAAAAAATTTTGAACTATATCTACTAATTTATTAATCATTATAACTCCTACATATTAAATTATACCAATTTAAAAATTTTTTACAAGAATAACATTATAACCATAAAATGAGAGAATTTGAACTACTTTTTTACTTAAATTTCCTCTCTTACACATTATATAATATGGTCTATTTTTATCCAAATATAACTTATGATTTAAAATTAACTTATCAGCATAAATATTAATACTTCTTGGATCATGTTTTTCTTTATAATCTAATGGATGCTGTACATCAATAAGTGGTCCGAGAGATATATCATAATCTTTATATTCAATTACCTTCATAAAAAAACCTCATAATAATATATGAGATTTTAAAATATTTTTATATTAATATTGCCTATTCATCAAAAAAGTCATCAAAGTATTCATCATCCTGTGAAATACCATCATTAATAATTTTACTATCTTTATCAATATTTAATTTAGTATTAATTGCTTCATCTACTTTAATTTCTTGAGTTAAATCATTAGGATCATCCGTTTTTTCATTAGATTGTTTTTCTTCAAGATTTTTGATTATTTCGTCTATATCTATGTTAGATTCTTTTTCTTTAATAGGTGTAATAATAGGAATATTATCCTCATTTTTAGATTTTTCTTTCTTTTCTTCTTCATCAAGTGCTTGAAGTTTTTTTTCTATTTCTTTAACCATATCATCAATATCTTTTGAAGTAATCTCATTATTCATTTTTGGCATTGGATTAGGTCTTTCTTGATTAATAAATGGATTTGAATGCATAAATGGATTAAATCCACTACCCATAAATGGAGAATCCAATCCCATCATATTTGGATTATTCATAGCATCTTCTTTTTTCTTATCAGATACATATTTTTTTATATCAAATAATTCAATCTGTCTTTTTTCTCTAGTTGGTAGTATAGCATCGTGACGTTCAATACCCCAATCAATTTTAAAATCCGGAGCTAAGTCTGTTTTAAATGGATTTTTTCGCCATCTTATTATAATTGCTTGAAATAATTTTAATTTTTGTAAATCTGATACAGTAACAAGAGGAGTAGATGCAGTTTTATCTTTTTCATTAGATTTAACTTCACCACACATTTTACTAATTTCTTCAAGGGCTTTAAGTTCAGTTGATATTAGATAAATTAAATTACCACAATTTCCTTTAATAACTTGAGCTACTTCTTCGCCATAAACATCATTAAGTTGAGCAAAATTTTGAATAATAAATGTAAAACGAATTGCTCTACTTCGTGCGGCAGTTACCATCGAATCAACATCTTTAAGTGGTGGCATATTTGCAAATTCATCTAATATAAAATTAGTTCTATATTGAAGTTTTCCACCATTAGCTTGAGCACAATCAATTAATGTTTCATAACATTGCTTAATAAAAATTGTCATTAATCCATGATATGTTTTTTTCTCATCATGAATAATCATAAAAACAGCTGTTTTTTTATTTCCAATATCTCTCATATCAAAATCAGAATATGAAAGCATTTCACTTAAATTTTCTTTTGTAGAAAATAATCTAATTTTTTGTCTAAATGTAGACAATATACCACCTTTAGTATCACTAGGTGCATTAATTGTATTTGATGCAAAAATATAAGCAGTAGTTGCTTCACCTTTTAAATTAAAGTATTCTTGAATATAAGTTTTTGTTCCTCGTCTTTCTTCACCAACTGTTGACATAAAGTTAATACTATTTAAATTAACTTCTTTTTCACTAGCATCCATAAATAATCCCATAGCAAGTCCAGAAAAATAGTCAGCAGCACTTTTTTGCCAAAATGCTGAATCTCCACCTTCAGATTTATCATATAAAATATTTAATGATACATCTTCAAGAAGTTCAGTTGCTTTATCAGCATTCCCTTGTTTATAATACATATATGGTAAAGCGAGTGGATTCCAAGAATTACCTTTTTCAGGATCACGGAAATTAAGAATAACAATATTATATCCTTGTTTTTTTAAATAATCACCACAATATTGATAGATCTCTCCTTTGGGATCTGTAATTACCATACTTTCACCCTTCTTTGAAAGTAAATTTACAAGTGGCTTAACAACGCATTCTGTTTTACCTGAACCAGTAGAACCAATTACTAGATTATGATATTCTCCATTATCAACCCACATTTCTTTACCATTATTAACAAGGGCAATTCCTGCAGCTTCAATAGTATTATCAGTTGTTTTAACTTTAACAATATTTTTATCATTTTTTATGTCTTTATCACTAGCCCATTTTGAATATCCATCACTACTTTTTTCAGTAAAAAATAACCCCCAGCCATTTCCTTTTTCTTTACTAAATATTTTAGAGGAAACACTTACAAAAATTAAAATTAGTGTGGCAATAAAAAGACCAATAGTAAATCCTATATATTCAGAACTAAAAGCTTTAAAAGGTAAAAGTCCATAAAACTTTCCTTCTTGGGAAAAAGATGAAAAATTAAGCACTGCTATTGCACAAAAATATAATAATAGCACACAATAAATACAAAATAATATAAAATTTTTTTTAGTTACTTTAAATTTCATTTTTCCTCCTTTTTAATTATTTTATTATACTACACAAATAACAATTTTTAAACTAATTTAATAAATTTATCATCACTAAGTTGATACATATTACTTTGAAGTATTTTTCCTTCATAAGACATTTTTCCAAATATAAGTGTTAACTTATTATCTATTGTTATAATATTTTTTAAAAAGTATGTAGGATAGTCCTTTTTAGAACTATTACCAACAGAATTTTTTAATATAATTTCAATATTACCAGCATTATTATAATATATAAGATTATAAAATAGTTCTGTATCAGCATTATATAAGTTAGTAGCAATTACAATATATTTATTTTCAGTTATATAATATATCAAATTATTATGTATATTTTCAATAACATTATAATTTGAATTATTTAATACTTTTTTTACTTCACTTAATATATTATTTGTAAAAACACCTTCCCTATAATTAACAGGTTTAATATTAAGTTCTTTTGAAAATGCAATAAATTTTCCATCATATGATACATATTCTTTATTATCATCAAGTAAAGACCAATTTCTTCCAAAATAAATATAATAATTGCCAAAATAATTATTATTAACATAAACATCCATTTTTTTATTATTTATTGTATCAATATCAGTACTTTGCCATAATTTATTATTTTTTGAATATCTAAATAAAGTAAATTCATCTGTAGTTAAATAATAATAAATATTTGTTTTATTTATAGAAGTATTATTAGAAGTATTGTTATAAATATTTGAATTATTATTTGATAAATTATTATTTATATTATTGCTTGTATTATTTACATAAATATTGTTATCATTATTATTCCTAATAAAATATATATATACTAATACACAAATAAAGAAAAGTAAAAAAATTGTTATTATAATTATATAATTTTTATTTAATCTTTTCAAAATCAATTTCCTTTCTCTCTAAAGTATACTGCTAAAGGTCTACAAACTAACGTAGTACCACCATAGTAATTACTTACACGTACATCCTTTTCAGGATTATCTGGATAATGACCAGAGGCTTCAAATACTTGACCATTACCTATGTACATTACTACATGGCCACCACTATTATTAAATATTAAATCTCCCGGGATAAAATCATTAACATTAGTACTATTAACTACTACATTATTGGCACGACACCAATCACTTTCAGTACTTGTAGTACCATACCAGCCATTTGCAAAGTAATTAATATTAAATAATTCATAGGCTCTTGCAACCATTGAAGAACAATCCACATAACCTATTGAGCCACGCATTGCTTGGCTATATTGATAACCATCAAAAGTTTCTATTGCTTTTTGAGAAATTAATGTACCAAGTTCAAAAATATCATCTATATTTTCAATGTCGATAAGACCACCACCAACATCTATCATGCTACAATCAACTCCAGAAAGGCCAAAAATTGTATTTCTTCTATCTACCATTGTTTGAGCCTGCCAACCTGCATAAGCATCTTGGTCCATTTCATTTGTTAAAGTACATTTACTTGGATCAATAACTGTTATCTTGCCATTTTCATTTTTCCACGGACAATTATTCTTATCACATATTTTTTTTACTTCAGCATATCTTGAAGAATCAGTGTAATAATCTTTTATATAATCAATATATTGACAACCACCAAGGCCCCAATTTCCAGCATTATACCAATATTTACCAATATGAGCATATGTACTCATCATTTCCCTAACTGTAGAATATTTAGATACTAAATTTACAAATGCCAAAACTCCTTCGTCAAAAGTATCATAATTAAAACCTGATTGACCATTATACGCACCTATTCCCCAGTAATTATATTTGCCACCTGAATAGCCTTCCATATCAGCACGTACTACAACAAGTTCAGGATTAACATTATTTTCCGTTGCAATATCATATATTTTTTCAGCATTACTGCGGATAACAGATGCTCCAGCATTGGATGAAGTTAAATTTTGCTGAACTAAAGAAACAAAATCATCTTTTGATAGTGTTGTTGTTTTCATTGGAAATTCACTACATCCATTTAAGTATGATAAGCCATTTATTTCGTTTTCACTGCCAGCACCACCACCTAAAATAATTAACAATATTATGAGTAACAAAAAAACAACTAATAAAGCTAATAATATCCATGGATTTTTAATAATAAATTGAACAATTTTTTTACGTACAATTTTCTTTTTTTCTTCATCTGATGTATTAATTGACGAATGTTTAGGATTCAAAGAAAAATTCATTTTTTGATTGTTTGTCTGGTCTATATTTTGACCATTTTTATTATTGTTTTGATTATCTGCATTATTTTTGGAATCGCCATTATTTGCATTCATTATATTATCAGCAGTATCAAGAGCACCACTATCATTTAAATTTGTTACCGCACTTTGGGCCATTCTACCTAGTTTTGTTCTATTAGCAACGCTTTGCATTTTCCTGCCAATAGATTCATTTAATTTATCACCAACTTTAGTATTATTAATTGCATTAACAACTTTACCGCCAATAGGTCCACCAAAGTAAGTTCCCACCGCTTGTGTACTAATCTTACTAACTTTTTTATTAGCCTCAGCTTCTTTAACACGCTTTACTTGTTCTTTTTTATTATTTTGTGCTTTATAAATAGCATTTTCATATTCATTGGGAATATTTTCAGGTGTACCATCAAAATTATTATCAATATTATTATCCATAAAAATATTCACCACCTTAAAACAAAAATATTATATCATAATAACAATTGTTTCTACAACAAATAAAAAAAGCCTAAAAAAGCTTTTTTAATATCCACCACCAGAACCAAATGAATCAAGTTCTTCTTGAGTTGCTATAACACTCATATTCATACGTCTATTACCACATACAAATAACGCTTCACCTTGATTATAATACTTTATTCTTTCTTTTTCTGTATCATTTAAATCAATGAGTTTTGCTAGGTCTTCAACTGCTTGTTTTCTTAAATTCATAATTAAATATGAAGAAGCATTATCAAATATTGCTTTACCATGCATAATAAGGTTTGGAGCCGCAAAATCTGTAGGTTGTTGTGTAATAACAATTGTTCCTGTATTATATTTACGTGCACGTCTTTGAATTTGTGATAAAAATTCTGCTCCTAATTCGTTATGATTTGATAAAAGAACATGGGCTTCATCTACCATCATAACAGTATTAATATCTTTATCAAGACATAATCCCCATGCATATTTTAATATATTAAAGAATAACGCATTTTTTATATTTTCATCACTATTCATTAATTCTTTTATATTAAATACAATAAAGTCACTATCTATTTGAAGGGTTGTATGACCAGTAAAATAATATCTTAGTTCCTTAATTAAAGGTCTAACTTTAAGTTCAAGTCTTTCTAATACATCTCTTTCACGAGTTGCATCAGTCATTGAAAGAAGTCTACCTTTTATTGTAGCATAAACATCATCAAAAGTTGGATAATCAGCACTCGTCAGTTTTGTAAAATCAGTTTCATAATCTATTTTAAATCTTTTATAAGTATCTTGAACAATTTCACTAAATAATGTTAATACATCTTCCTCAATCGAAGGATTATAATATTTCATAAAAGCTTTTAACTGTTGTAAGGTTCTTGTTAAAACTGTATAACCTAAACCTTCCTCTATTTCTTGTTCATCAACATCAACAACAATTTCAAGTGGATTAATCATGCCAAAATCTCCACCCTTACCAAGATCTAAGAAGTCTCCTTTCATTGTATTGACCATTTCTTCAAGTTCACCTTCTGGATCTATACAAACAACTTTTAAACCATTTCTTAAATGAGTACGTAATAATAGTTTTGCTGCTGTACTTTTTCCTGAACCAGATGTACCTAAAATAATAATATTAGCATTATTTCGATTATTTTCTTTTTTTATTTGAAATAAGAATTGATTATATAGTATTACTCCTCCAGAATGATCCATACCTAATAATGTTCCACAACCTGGATCTTTTAGTGAATCAAAAACAAATGGATACATGCCGGAAATAGTAACTGATGGAAGCGGAATACCAATTCTTTTTTCAATATCTTGTTCTGGAAAAATTGGAATCATACTTTTTAATGCTTTTTCTTGTTCAAACATTAAAGATACTCCCCTCATTCCTAAAGCATCAATATAATTTCTAACTTGTATTTTTGTTAAATCAAGACCATCTTTTGTATCAGATGAAATCATTAAATGTAGCTGAAAATCAAAGATTCTTGCTTGAGAAGAAGCTAGCATAGATATAAATTGTTCAAGTGATTCATAATCTTGACGAATTCTTTCTTGTGTTGTTTGATCTTTTTCTTGTTGATATCTAATTTTTAAATCCGCTATTTCTTTATTAAGCATTTTTTTCAAAATTTCAAATGATATTGGAATATGTTTTATACCCACTCTAACACCTGGAATATTAGTTATATCTGATAAAAAGCCTGGAAATATACTTCTTGGATAGCTAACAATAGTCATAATAGTATAATATTTATCTCCAAGCATAAACTCAGTTGGTTTTAAATTTATTCCCTTTGGAGCAACTTCACTTTTAAGTTTACTCATCTACATCACCGCCTTAAAATTAGTTTGTATACCATCATTTAAAAAACTATCAAGTATCATTCTTAAATCAGTATTACTTGTTTGACTTGATGAAAGCCCAGCATTAGATAAACCACTAATTAAAGTATGTAATTTTTTTTGTACAAGTTCCATTTTCTTTTCTTTAAAAAGAAATGTATATTCTGTGTCTACAACGTTATATTCTCTACTCATAAATAAATTTGCTTTATTAATATCTTGCATTATAAGTTTTCTAATAGCACTATTTTGACTATGATTATATGCAACTTGAAGTTCACTTAAATACATATCAATATCTACAGGTCTATCAGATATAAGTAACCAAAAATCAAAATCTAAAGTATTATAAAATGTAGATAAATTAAATAATGTTGAATTTTGAGAACCTTCATCTAATATAAATATGTTTTTTGGAGTAACTTTAACTCCTGTTACATAATATCCATCATCTGTTAATATCATTCCATTATTAATTGATTTGATAGGAAGCCAATCTTCAGTATATTTAACAGAAGCATCAATATTCGGTTTATTACTATTCATCTGTGTCATCGCTTACACACCATCCTTTCCAATAATATACTCTAGTATTAACATAAAAATCAATTATGTTATTAATTAGTTGCATTACATTATGATAGTGTCTAACTGGCATAACAAGAAGTGCCGCAAATAAAATGGGTATTATAGCAATAATTAATTCCATAGTAGACGGATTTTTAAGTATAATCAATAACATTATTGTAATTAATGCACCAATTAAACAAACAACTAAATCAGGTACAGTAAAAAATCCAAATATTAATTGTGACTTTTTACTATTGGCTGGTACTAAATATTGATTTCTCATGTATTTTCAACTCCTTTTTTATTTACTTGAATCATCATTCTTTTTTTGCTTGTTCTTCCTGAAGTTTTTTAGATATTTCTTCAGAAACACGTCCGCTCTCCTTTTTAAATGTATCTGTGTTATACATTAAATTAACTTTTATATCACCTTTACTTAAGTCATCATACGCATTTTTTACTGTTTCAAAAGATAAATTATTAAATGCTTTTTCAATTTCTTTTTCTTGTTCTGCAGTCAATTTATTTATTGAGCCCATTTTATTAATTACTTCAATATTAGCATGCTGTTTTTTAAACATTTCAAATTCTTGTGCAACTGCATCATACCTTAAATCAGTACCTAATTTTTCACTTACAGTTTTTAATTTAGCAAGTTTAATTAAATTATCATACATTTTTATATCTGCAGTTTTTCTTTGAATATCAACTGCCATGGCTTCATTTTTAGTATTATAAAATTTTCCATCCCCAGCTTTAAACCTTTTTTCTTTTCTAATTTCTCCAGTAGTAATATCTTTTATATTAACCTCTTGTTCAACATATTTACTTTCATCAATTTCTCTTTCTTGTGCTTTTTTCTTTTGACCTTCATAAGCTAAAACTAATTCATTATCTGCAGCCAAATCAAATAATTTTTTTTGAAAAGCAATTCCTTGATTGTAAATTTCTTGTTCTTTTTTTAATTCATCATAATTACTTGAAATGCCAGCCCAATCCTTAATATCTTGGATTTGCTCTTTAATATGTGCTTTAGTTGTTCCCATAAATCCTGGATTACTTGCTTTATATGATTCTCTTTTTGTTCTATTCGCTACAGACTGATCTGCTGCTTTACCTGCTGCTGCCTTCATATCTTTTCCACTACCAGCACCCTTTGCATACCAAAGTCCTTTAGTAAGACCAGAGGTACCACCCGCAACTGTACTTCCAATACCTTTAACTAAAGCTTTAGCTTTGGCTTTTCCTCCATTTGCGTCTTTAAAATTTCCAAAAGCATTTACAGCATTTCGAGTTAGAGCAGTAACTCCACCACCAATTGCCGCACCTGCAGCAAATGCACCTCCTGCTTTTAATTTATCTTTAATACCAAGTTTCATATCACCATCACCAAAACCAAATAAATCGCTTAAAAGTTTTGGAGCTTGTCTCATAAACGCCACTACTCCTAAAATTATAAAGCATTTGGCAAGAAGGTTTAAAAAACCATTTCCAGTGTCAGTAGAATTAGCAAATAAATTAAAGTCTGAAATTAAGGATATAAAATATACGCCTAAATTCATAATGAATACTCTTGTAAAAGAACTCATAAAGGTTTTTCCAACATTTGAAAGCCATTTTTTAAATATATCATCCATTTTAGGAATTACCATACAAAATATAGCAATGGGAGCAATTATTTGGTAAAAAGCAAGTTTGCAAACTCTAATACCCATATCAAAGCAAAATGAAATCATTACATATACCAAAAAACCGCCAACAATTAATGCAGCAAACCAATCAAAGTCTACCTCACCTTCGTAAATGTTTTTTGCAAAAGCTCTAAATACACTAAAGGAACCTGTTTCTAATGCAAAATTAGTTGCACGTTCTAAAGAGCATTCTTCATCGCCATCTTCATCAGAACATTCAAACTCATGACTGCTTCCATTTGGACCAGTTGCACGAATTACACCAATGTCAGTTTTTCCATATACATTATTACTATCACCACCTGTTGGACTAAAAAAAGGTAAAAAAGTATTAACACTCATATAGATTCCACCATAATGTATACTATCAACTTCATTTGTATTACCTGTAAAAATACCACTAATAATTTCAGAATTTAAAAATGCAGATTGAAACCCATAAGCAAATTGAAATATAGATGGACATAATGTAATTAAAATAATTGATATAATAAAATTTGTAAATATTTTTTTACCATCAACAGCACTTTTATTACTATCTGGATCAACAATTTTATTTAAAATTCCATATGAAAGAATAAAAAGCATTACAATACTTAATATTTTATATATATTTGCAGTTATTGATGAAAAATCTTCTTGATTAAAAATATTATTTTCAGCTAACGCTAAAAAAATTCTATATGCAAAATTTACAAGTTTAAAAATTCCTCCTACTAAGGAAATAATAACTTTATTAAAAAATTCACCTATATCTGCAATAATGTTTGATATCAATAATCCATTCATATTTACTCCCATTAAACAATTATTATGGTATATTAATTTATTTTACTATTAATAAATTATAAACTATATTTTTTTTATATGCAATATTAAATTAAAACTAAAATTTTCCAAAACAACAATCAACTTTTAACATCTATTGTTGTAGTAGTATTTTTTTTACTACCGCTTTTTTTCTTAGCAGTAGACTTTCTTGAAGATCCAGAACAATTAGATTCCAATAAACATTCAGTACATGCTCTATACTCACTTGTTACATTATCAGCATCGTCTATATACCCTATTATAGTAGAAATTAATGTTGGTAAAAAGAAAATAAAAATACCTAATATAATTTTCATTACTAGAGAAGAAACTGTTTTTGAAAGCATACTTTGATCATCTGAAATAATAACTTTAGCAAGTGAAATTATACCCAAAATTATTATTATTATGGGGATAGCTACTTTTAATATAAAAAATAAAACTGAAAATAGTTCAAGAACCTTAATAACATTTTCATTAGAGCAAGATAACGCATCAACAGCTGTACCATCTAATATATAATTATAATTATGTTGATTATTTAAAATATTACTATTATTTGTAGCAGCAAATGCAACAGTTTTAAATGATAAAAAGGTAAGAATAACAGTTAAAATATAAACAAAATATTTTTTCATTTCATCACCACCTAAATTATATAATACTATGCCTTTTTTATCAAGAAATAAATAATTGAAAATTATTGTAAAAATATTGTTATTCTAGAAAATAAATGATAAAATGTTAATATGAAAAAAGTTATATATTTAAGTATATTAGTATTATCAATATTATTTATATATCAAAAACCAGTAAACGCTGCTATTTGTAATAATGTTATTCATAATTCTTCTGGAAATTATGATTCATTATCTTGCTTTTTAACTATAGAAGACAAAACATGTTTGGTTAAGTTTGTAAAATATAGTGATGGAAGTGCTGGATTATATATTGAAGGTGAAAAACAAGAATCACTAAACAAAAGAAATTACAATTGTAAAACATGCGATGTATCTTTTACATTAGATAATACACTTGAAAATGGTATAAATGATTTAAATAATATTGTAGTAAGTGTAGAAAGTTCAAGTTCAGGAAAATATAAATTTAGTGGTATAAAAAGTTACGAAAAAGATACAATTATTTGTTCTAATGATAATTATAATTTTATTGTCGATGAAGAAGATGGACATATATGTAAAGTAGTAATAAAGTCTAATTCAGATGGTAATGTTGAAATGACTTACGGAGATCAAAAAACAATAAATCCTAAAAAAGGAACCTATACGTGTACTGTTGGAGGAGATTCAATTACATTTACTTTACCAAAAGATTTACCAAAAAACTCAATATCTTCAACTTCTGATTGTCCAAATTTATCTTCTAGTGCCAAAAAAGAAACTGATAATGATGAAAATACAGAAACAACAGAAGAGGAAAAGGAGCATCTAGATAACAGTGATTATGATAATTCAAATAATGGTTTAAATTCCGAAACAGGTGAATTAGATTGTACACAAGTCATTAAGGGTGACTTGTTAACCTACATTGAAAAAATATTAAGTTTAATGAAATATGCTGGAATAATATTATGTATAGGACTTACAATAGCTGATTTTGCTAAAGCTATTATTGGTGATGATAAAGATGTATTAAATAAAATAGTTAAAAAAGCATTTATAAGAATTATATTAGTGGCACTTTTATTCTTCTTACCTACAATAATTAACTTTGTATTAAGTATTGTTAATGAAAATGCCTGTCCAATTAATTTTTAAATAAAAAAACTAATTAGCACAACACTAATTAGTTTTATTTTGCTTATTACTTTTCTTTTTATTAGGAACTAACTTTACTTTAACACCTTTATATCTAGCAAATTCATATTTTACACCTTCAGGTAAATTTTTCTTTAGTTTTTTCATCTTATCACTCCTCGCAAGCAAAATTATAGCATAAAATAGAATATTCTTACAAGTTTTTTTAATAAGTTTTACTTTTTATGTTGATTAATAATATTAAATATACTTCTTTGATTAATATTATTTTTTACTTCAAGATTAGTATTATTTTGTTTTTTTTGAAAATTCATTATTTGAAAATTAAGTTCATTAATTTGAGATTCTAATTTATGAATTTTACTTATATCATCTTTTTTTATAATAGATTTATTTAATTCTCCTTGTAATTTTTCTTTTTTTTGAGTTATATATTCTAATCTTTCCATATAAATAGTCTCCTTATTTATATTATACAATTATTTATTTTTATTTCAAAGTATAAAAAAATTATTATTATAGAAGAAATATATTTTATATTATATAATTAATATATCAAAAGGAGATTAAATGAAAGAAATTATTAAAATAAAAAATTTATATAAAACTTATGGAAAAATTAATGCTGTTAATGATTTAAATTTAAAAGTTAATCAAGGACAATTATATGCTTTTTTAGGTGTAAATGGAGCAGGAAAAAGTACGACAATTTCAATGATAAGTGGAATTTTAAAAAAAGATTCTGGAGAAATATTTATTTGTGGAAAAGATATCGAAAAAGAAAGTAATATAATTAAAAAGTATATTGGCATTGTTTTTCAAGAATCTGTTCTTGATAAATCTTTAACAGTATATGAAAATTTAAAATATCGAGCAGGATTATATGGAATTATTGGTAAAGACTTTATTAAAATATATGAACAAATAGAAGATTTATTTGAACTTCAAGATATTAAAAATTCAAAATTAGCAAAATTATCTGGAGGTCAAAGAAGAAAAGTTGATATTGCAAGAGCAATTATACACAAACCAAAACTACTAATATTAGATGAACCAACAACTGGATTAGACCCAGGAACAAGAAAAAAAATATGGAATACAATTAGAAAATTAAGAAAAGAGTATAATATGACAATCTTTTTAACTACGCATTATATGGAAGAAGCCGCTGATGCAGATTATATTTCAATTATTGATAAAGGGAAAATTATAGCAGAAGGTACACCATTAGAATTAAAAAACAAATATGCATCAGATACAATAATTATTTATAATGTTAATGAAGAAAAAATAAAAAATTTAAATTTACCATATAAAAAAATTAAAAATGCTATTAAAATTGAAATAAAAAATACTAAAGAAGCAACTAATCTAATAATTAAAAATAAAAATATATTTCAAGATTATGAAATTATCAAAGGCAGAATGGACGATGTATTTCTTTCTGCTATTGGATATGAAATAGAAGGAGAATTATGAAAAAATTTATAAATTTGACTAAGAGAAATATTAAAGTATATTTTAGCGATAAAACGATGTTTTTTACATCATTAATTACACCAGTAATATTACTTGTATTATATTCATCTTTTTTAGGAGGTATATTTAAAGATTCTTTTTTATCATTTATTCCTGAAGAATTAAATATATCAAATAAAATAATAAATTCATTAGTTAGTGGTCAAATATTATCATCTTTATTATCAGTAAGTTGTATAACTGTAGCATTTACATCTAATCTTTTAATGGTTATGGATAAAGTTTCTGGAACATCAAAAGATATAAACATTTCACCAACAAACAAAAAAGTTATTAGTTTATCATACTTTACTGCAGCTTTTGTATCTACAATAATTGTTAATTTTGTTGGATTATTGTTATGTTTAATATATACTTATACTCAAGGGTGGTTTTATACATTTACTGATATATTAAAATTAATAATTGATATAATTTTATTAACATTATTCGGTTGTAGTTTATCTTCGATAGTAAATTTTAATTTAAAAACACAAGGTCAAGTTTCTGCAGTTGGAACAATTGTTAGTGCAGGATATGGTTTTATATGTGGGGCATATATGCCTATATCTTCATTTAGTAAAGGTTTACAAAAAGTAATACTTTTTTTACCCGGAACATATGGAACTTCTTTAATTAAAAATCATTCTATATCAGCACCATTAAATGAACTTGTAAAACATAATATTCCAAATAATGTAATAAATGAAATTAAAAAAAGTTTGGATTGTAATCTATATATTATGGGTCATGAAATAACCGAAAATGTAATGTATTTTATTATTATAGTTACAATAATTATACTATTAATAATTTATATATTGCTAAATATGTTTAAAAAAAATAATGAATAAATAAAAAAACATAGATTATAAATAAAAAAATCTATGTTTTTATTAATACAATTAATTGGCAGGGGTGGCAGGAGTTGAACCCACATGAATGGTTTTGGAGACCATCATTCTACCATTGAATTACACCCCTAAATAGGTACACTAATTATAACTCAAAAAAAGCTGGTATGCAAGAAAAATATATTGCATATAATATATTAGACACCTACTAGACATAATTTTTTATTTTTGATATAATGTAGGTGTGGTGCATTATGCTAGTCACAATCACTATTTGAAGATGGGGCTAAAAATCCATTAATTGATACAAGACACTTTATGTATTTGCTTCTTCTGCCCAAGTTGGGGTGAATATGTAATTTTAAATTATAGGGAGATTATAATGGCATATAATTGAACCCCTGTAATTACGTCAAGAAAAAACAAATTCATGTCGTGAGTGGTTATAAGGGATTAAACGATACGGTGATTTTATGAAATTGTAACTGCAAAAGCGAATAAGAATAGTTTAGATGTGTCAGGGAAAACCTCTAGCGTGTTATTTATTATAAAGATTGAAGTGCGGACTAATGTGGCAATCGAGTAATTAGTTAGGCAACTGCTAGTTATTTTCTTTAAAGAGAAATCGCCTACGGGTAACCAAGGGAGAGAAAATAGAGAAATTCAACTCGACCAAAGCCGTAAGATTAATTTATAATAAACCATAATTTTTAAATAACTTTATAGGAGGGTTATATGAAAAAAAATAACTGGGTATATAAAGTTTTTTTATGCACATTTATCTTATCTGTTGTATTTAGTTTCATTACAAATTTTTTATCTAGTCATTCAAATATTTTTATAATGATTATAATAATAACAATTGTTATTGCAATAGGAATAATATTTGATATGATAGGCGCTAGTAGTTTAACAAGTAAAGAAGCAACATTTCATTCAATGAGTTCAAAAAAAATCAAAGGTGCAAAAGAAACAATAAAATTAATTAAAAATAATGCAAAAGTTTCAAGCGTATGTAACGATATAGTGGGAGATATTTGTGGAATTATAAGTGGTGGTCTTGGTGCAGTACTTGCCATATCGATAGCCAAAGCTACTGGATTTAACACAACATTAATAAGTGTAATTATCGCAGCAATAATATCTTCACTTACTGTTGGAGGAAAAGCCATATTTAAAAGCATAGCTATTAAAAATTCAGATAAAATTATATTTAACGTAGGAAAGTTTGTTAGTATATTTAAAAAATAGCAAACTTTCTTTTTTTACATATTATATTTTAGGTGATAACATGATTGTATCTTATACGTCAAAAGAACTGGATCTTCTTGCAAGAATAATGAGAGCTGAAGCATTAAATGAAGGAGAACTAGGGATGCTTATGGTTGGAAATGTTGTAGTAAATAGAGTTTTAGCAAATTGTCTAACATTTAAAAATATTAATAGTGTATATAATGCTATTTATCAAAAAAATCAATTTGTTGGAACTGAAAGTTCACTATTTCAAGCAAGTGCTACAACTTTAGAAAAAAATCTTGCAAAAAGAATATTAGAGGGGGAATACTATTATCCTGCTACTAACGCATTATGGTTTTATGCACCCAATAAAAACGAAAATTGTAAAAGTGTTTGGTATGATCAAAATTTAGCAGGAAGATATAAAAACCATTGTTTCTATAATCCTGATCCAGGAGTATGTCGTGAAATACATTAAAAAAGGTTGCGTTATGCAACCTTTATTTCATTATTAATAAAATCAACATTAATCGTTGTATTAGGTTTTATTTCATTATTAATAAGTTTTTTTGCAAGAATTGTTTCAAGTTTATTATTAACAAGTCTTTTCAATGGTCTTGCTCCATAATATTCATCATACCCATTATCTATGAAATAGTTTTTAGCATTATCTAATAAATTTATTTTAACGTTTATATCTATTAATCTATTTTCTATTTCATTAATTATTTTATCAAGTATTTGTAATAAATCATTTTTACTTAGTTTATTAAATAAAATAATTTCGTCTAATCTATTTAGAAATTCTGGTTTAAAGTATTTTGGAAGTTCACTCATAACTTTATCATCTTCATTATTAATAATGTATTCACTACCAACATTTGAAGTCATAATGATTATAGTATTTTTAAAATCTACAGTTCTACCATTTGAATCAGTTAATCTTCCATCATCAAGTATTTGTAATAATAGATTTAATACATCAGGATGAGCCTTTTCTATTTCATCAAATAAAACAATTGAATAAGGATTTCTACGAACTTTTTCAGTAAGTTGTCCGCCTTCTTCATAGCCTATATATCCTGGTGCAGCTCCAATTAATCTTGATACAGAATATTTTTCCATATATTCACTCATATCAATTCTAATCATATGATGTTCATCATCAAAAAGTTCATAAGCAAGTGATTTTGCTACTTCAGTTTTACCAACTCCTGTTGGACCTAAGAACATAAATGAACCAATTGGTCTATTAGGATCTTTTATTCCACTTCTTGAGCGAATAATCGCATCAGAAACTAATTTTAATGCTTTGTCTTGCCCTTTAACTCTTTTTTTAAGATTTTCTTCAAGATTAAGTATTTTTTCTTTTTCTGAACTCATTAATTTAGAAATTGGAATGTTAGTCCATTTGCTTATTACGCTAGCAATATCTTCGCTTGTAACAGTATCACTTAAAATTCCTTCATTACCTTTTTTATTTAAAGTTTCAAGTTTTAATTTAAGTTCTGGTATTGTGCCATTTTTAAGTCTTGCAGCAGTTTCTAAATCATAGTTGTTTTCTGCTTGTTCAAGTTCAAATGTATATTTTGAAATATCAGATTTTACTTTTTTTATTTCTTCGTTAACGCTTTTTTCTTCTTTCCATTTATCACTTAATTCTTTTTCTTTACCCTTTAATGTATAAAGTTCATCATCTATCTTTTCTAGTCTTTTTACTGAAAGTTCGTCTTTTTCTTTTTTTAAGGCTTCTTTTTCAACTTGAAGCGTTAATATTTTTCTAGTAATTTCATCAAGTGATGTTGGAACACTATCCATTTGTACTCTAATTGTTGCACAGGCCTCATCAACTAGATCAATTGCTTTATCTGGTAAAAATCGATCAGTTATATATCGATTAGATAATGTTGCTGCACTTACTAAAGCTTTATCTTGTATAGTAACACCATGATATATTTCAAATCTTTCTTTTAACCCACGAAGTATAGTAATAGTGTCTTCAACTGTTGGCTCTGAAACAATAACTTTTTGGAATCTTCTTTCAAGAGCACCATCTTTTTCTATATACATTCTATATTCATTTAATGTTGTTGCTCCAATAACATGGATTTCCCCACGAGCTAGCATTGGTTTTAAAATATTTCCAGTATCCATTGCACCTTCAGTTGCACCAGTTCCTACTATAAGATGAATTTCATCTATAAACATGATTATGTTTCCTTCACTTTTTTTAACTTCATCTAATACTTTTTTAAGTCTTTCTTCAAACTCTCCACGATATTTTGCGCCTGCAATTAAAGATGCCATATTAAGTTCCCAGACAACTTTATTTTTTAATGATTCAGGAACATCACCTTTAACAATTCTTTGAGCAAGGCCCTCAACTATAGCTGTTTTTCCTACTCCTGGTTCACCAATTAATACCGGATTATTTTTAGTTTTTCTTGATAAAATTCTTGTAATGCTACGAATCTCATCATCTCGACCAATTATTGGGTCAATCTTGCGATTTTTAACATCGTCATTTATATTACGTCCATATTTTTCTAAAACATTTTCGTTTTCTTCATTATTTTGATTATACATATTTATTACCTCCTTTTTACACATACTATTATACTCAATTGTTAGCACTTGTCAATATATAGTGCTAATTATATTATATAAAAAAATATGAAGTATTATACCTCATATTTTTAATATTTGTCCTATTGATAATAAATTACTTTGTAAATTATTTTTCTTTTTTAGTTCGTTTACCGTTGTATTATATTTATTTGCTATTGACCATAAAGTGTCTCCTTTTTTTACTGTATATGTTTGTAATGTTGAAGGAACAATTAATTCTTGACCAATAGATAGTAAATTACTTTGTAAATTGTTATCCTTTTTTAGTTTATCCACTGTTGTATTATACATATTTGCTATTTTATATAATGTATCCCCTTTTTTTACAATATAAATATTTTCATTACTTGGTGTAATTTCAGTTCCTTTAATTTTTAATTTTTGTCCTATTGATAATAAATTTGATGATAAATTATTTAATTTTTTTAGATTATCTACTGTTGTATTATATTTTTTAGCAATACTCCAAAGAGAGTCTCCTTTTTGAACAATATAATAATCTTCCGAAACTGAGGAACCTTTTAATGAATATGGAACTCCTATATAATCAGCTAATGCTTTTACAACTGCTTCTGCTAGATCTTCCCAATTATTTTTTAATAAATTTACATCATCACCAGTACTATCTAAAAAACCATATTCAACTATTAAAGTTTCATTATTAGGTGTATCTCTTAACAAATAATAATAATCTTTGGCAGGATTACTTGGAAGTCTTCTTTGATAATATTTGCGAACATTTTGACCTGATGATTCAAGTTCTTTAGCAATCATTTTTGATAATTTATCATTGTTTCTAAGTGCATAAATTATTTCAGCACCATCGCCACCTGCCGATGGTCATTGTGTAGTTAATTCATTCTAAAAATGTTTTTTATATTTATATTCTTTATAACCTAACATATTTTCAAAAATTATATTTATAACAATATCATATAATATTTTTGTTTTATTATAAATCCAATCTACATCTACATTATTTTCAGTGTAATTTTTAGGATTTGGAATATTTTCATCAAGATCTTTAAATTTTATTTTTAAACTATTATTTTTAATATAATATCCCGAATGCACATATTGATTTCTTAACGAAACTATTTGTTGTGAAAGTTTTTCAATTTCTTCCTCGGTCATTTTATCACTTTTTTTATAATTATTAACTATACTATGATTAATAAAATTATTGACTATATTTTGTTTTTTATAATAACATTCAATAAATCTATAAAATATTAAAAAATTATCCTCAAGACCACGAGATGTATTTAAAACTATATATGGAATATTTCTTATCTCAGCTTTACTATTTCTATATGGAATTGAATTATAGCATTTTTCTAGAAACACTAGAATATCATCCTTTACACTAGGTTCGATAAATTTGTTTTGATATTCGATTGTCTTCAAAGGTAAAAACATCTCATAATACTTATCATCTACCATCACATGAATCTTACTAATATCAAATTTATTAGGATACAACAATTGCATAAATATAATTAACTCATAAACAAATTCATAAACTTTATCATAATTTACTCTTCGCATTAATTCTATTTCTATATATCCATTCAATTTAATATCTATATTATACTCTTTAAAACTATGCTTACTATTCCAAGAATCACCTATTATAATATTTTTTATATTATTTTTTTTAAGCTCAATTTGTTTTGTTTGACTTTCTCTTTTTAAATTAATAGTAAACTCTTTATCATTTTCAATAGTACTTAAGCTTGGACATCCAATAAAGTTATTTATTACATTACTAAATATTTTTATTTTTTTAACTTTTGGAGTTCTAGGTAATTCACATAGTTTATCATAATCACCATGCGTAAAATAGCAACTTGAATAAAATTTTGTTTTTGAACCTCCATCAGGAGTTCCCCAAACTTCAGTATGCCCACGATAACCAGCATTTTTTAATAATAAATTTCTTTTATTCGTATAATCTACAATTAAAATATCTCTTTCATCAAATTCAGTATCTTTTCCAAATGATTTGACTCCATTAACTGATGGTATCTCATCATTTATTTCGTAATCAACTATTACTTCAATACCTTTTTCGTTTTGTTCATATTCACAATTAAATCTTTTTTGATAATCATCATTAAAATAACATACTGCCATTATAATACCTCCTTTACTACTTAAAATTCATCATCTATATTATAAATAATACCGCATGTAGGATGTTTTAAAATTTTTAATAATTCATTTCCTATTATTCTTGTTTCAAAATAAAATACTATTGCATCTTCTGAATCAAACGTATTATCTCTATTAGGATCTGTATCATGTTTCGCATAATTCAATAATTTTCTTAAATTATTAAGTCTATCATATAAATCATCATTAATTATTCCTTCGTTATATAATTGTTCAATATTTCTTCCAAGTTCTCTTTTATTATAAATAAATTTAATAAGTTTATTTTTAGATAAAGTCAATTTAACAAGTGTTTCTACATGTAATGCAGCATCTATTATTATATGTCTTGCCCTATTGCAATAATACATATCACTTCTTGCATATTGAAGACTTCTGAATACATTTCTATAATCACCTAATCTATTAAATGGATTTACTGTAGGATTTAATGGTGCAGCATAACCACCAAATCCTCCTATTTTTTGATCATATTTCCATATTTCTCTTTGTTTTTCTTTATTCATGTATTCTTTATCGATTATTTTTGCAAACTTCTTAAAAAGCATTATTTCTTCTTTAGTATAGTAATTATTTACAATAATCATAGTTTCTGCTCTCATTATGATTCCTATATTAATTCTAAATATTTTTTCAACATTTCTATTTCTAATTTAGTAACTAACTTAACAAAATCTGTATAATTACCAGTTGTATGTGCTTTATCTAATGCTTCATAATATTTTAATCTTGATTCTTTCTTAATAATTACAGGATTATATCCACTATTCATTAAATCTAAATTCATAAGTAATCTTGA
>JAQXPH010000009.1 GCA_029100545.1 bacterium
ATTGTTTTTCATATATGCAAATGGAGCAGAACCTGATACAGTAGCAAATTTAATAGTTCCTTTTGAATCATCATAATTATAATTATCTAGTTCTTTTTTACTTTCATCATTTCCCATC
Source organism: bacterium (assembly GCA_029100545.1). Lineage (GTDB taxonomy): Bacteria > Bacillota_I > Bacilli_A > RF39 > UBA660 > UBA6448. The sequence continues at coordinate 119 of JAQXPH010000009.1, forward strand.
CATTTTTTTTCTAATTCTTGTAATTTACCATTATGTTTCATGCAGCTAGTGTTATTATTTTAAACGTTCCTACCATTTATTGACAAGTTAAAAACAAAAAAGGAATACATTAACTATATTCCTTAAACATTATTCCATTCCTTTTCTTTAAATCCTATTAAAACTTTATCATCTACTTCTAATAATGGCCTTTTAACTAGCATACCGTCAGTACTTAGAATTTGTAATTTTTCTTCATATGACATAGTTTGGATTCTATCTTTTAGTTTTAACTCCCTATATTTTAATCCACTGGTATTAAAAAATTTATTAATATCTTTACCTGATTTTTGGATTAATCTATCTAACTCATTAATATTTAATTTATCAATAACTATGTTTCTAACTCCAAAATTAAAATTTTTAGATTCTAAATATTTTTTTGCTTTCTGACAAGTACTACATCTAGGATATTCAAATAACAGCATATATTATGTCCTTTCTATAACAACTCTATTCTTCGGTAACTAATTCAAAATTCTCTTTACCAACACCGCATATAGGACATACAAAATCATCAGGTAATTCATCACCCTCATAAACATATCCACAAATAGAACATTTCCACTTTTTAGTTTTACTATCTTCATCAGAAGACATTATACTTTGTTCTTCATAAGTAGGTGCATTTTTAGGTGCATTTCCTTTTAAATATTCATGATAATACTTGTAAGTCATAGGATTTTCATTACTATAATCATCCGCTTCAATAACTTTGCTTAAAAATACTGTATGAGTTTCTGTTTCCATAGTATCAATTACTTTACACACCATATAACCGCATGTATTTTCTAAAACAGGTATTTCTAAAATTTCTTTAAAATCGATATCATTAAACTTATCAATATCCTTACTTGATTTAAAACCAAAAGTTCCTATAATCTTTGCATTGCTTTTTTCTTTTAATATCGAAACTCCAAATTTATTAGTTTCTTTTATTACTTTATTTGTATAGTTATCATGATTAATACTAACTGCTATTACAGAAGGATTTGATGTAACTTGCATAATACTATTTGCAATACAACCAATATTTCTGTCTTTATCTTTACTTGTTACAACATAAACCCCATAAGATAAGTTTCTTAATACTTTCCTATCCATAATTAACTCCTTGCTGCTCCATCAACTGATAAAATAACTCCAGTTATATAACTTGCCATATCGCTTGCTAAAAATACAAATGCATTAGCAATATCTTCTGGTGTTCCAATTCTACCTAAAGGTATTCCTTTAATAATTGGTTCAATCACACTATCAGGTACATTTTTCATCATATCTGTTAATATAACTCCAGGAGCAACTGCATTAACTCTAATATTATCCTTACCTAATTCTCTAGCTAATGATTTTGTAAGACCATTGACTGCAAATTTACTTGCTGGATATCCACAACCAGATGGTTGTCCATAAATACTAACCATTGAAGAAGTATTTAAAATTACTCCACCACCATTTTTCTTCATATAATCTACAACAGCACGTGAACAATTGAATACAGCATTTACATTTAAATCCATTATTTTCTTAAAGTCTTCTTCCTTATAATCATAAAACTTATCCATTGCACTAATTCCTGCATTATTAACTAAGATATCAATTTTACCATACTTTTCTATAATATGACTAAATGTTTTTTCAACTGAAGCCAAATCACATAAATTTGGAAAATCTCCATCTACTTCATAATTATTATTTTTTTCTTTAAGTTTATTAATTGCGTTATCAACACTTTCTTTTTTGGAACCTAATAAAAATACTTTAGCTCCATTTTCTAAAAATTTTTCTACTGTAGCAAAACCAATACCACGAGTACCACCCGTTACTACAGCTACTTTTCCTTCTAACATATTATTCCTCCTAAAATAATCTAAACTACATAACTTCTTTTGACCATAAAGAATGCTTATTACAATATGAGTATATTATTGCACCTTTAACATATTTAAATGTTGCAACTGGTTCATCATTCGAAGCAAAATAAACTATTTGTTCTTTATTATCATATACATAACTAATCCACATGATATAATGATCATCTTCCATAACATGATTAACTTTTACTTTAATATTTTCACCATCTATTTCGTATTCTGGTACATGTTTTTCAAAGGAAGCATCTACGCTATTAGGCGTTATATCCTCTAAAAAATTACCACAACAAGAAATTTTACAATTTTCACAGTTGCAATTTTTTAATACTTTTACAAGTGCACCACACTTATTACATCTTTTTAACATATCATTTCTCCTTATAAATATATTATACAATAATTTAAAGAAACAAAAAAGATAAAAATTAATGAAAACTAATATAAATTAAAGCAATTAATGAACATATTAATCCAACACAATAAAACATTTTAATTATTTCAGATTCATTAAATGAAAGCATTTCAAAATGATGATGAAGTGGACTTTTTAAAAAAATTTTTTTATGAAAATATCTAATTGATACAATTTGAATAAAACTTGACAATGTTTCAATTATAAAAACAAAACCGATTATTATTAATGATATTTCACTTTTTAATATAATACTAATTGCCGCTAAAGTGGCACCTAAAGAAAGTGAACCTAAATCACCCATAAATATTTTGGCAGGGTAAAAATTAAAAGTTAAAAAGCCTAAAAGACTACCTACTAATGTAAAACAAAAAATAGCAATTTCTTCATTACCTATAATATATGGACTATTCCATGCAATAATACCATAAGAAAGAAAACTTATAGCGCATAAACCTGCTGCAAGACCATCAAGTCCATCTGTAATATTAACTGCATTTGATGAACCTACAAGCATAAATAAAATTAATATTCCATATAAAAATTTTAAATCTAAAGTAAAAAAATAAAAATTAACTACTGTATTATTTCCAGAAAGTAAAAAGAAAGTAAAAAATAATATTGCTATTAATGATTGCATTAAGAATTTAAAAATAATAGATAAACCTTTATTATTTTGTTTTCTTACTTTTATATAATCATCTAAAAAGCCTAAAAATGCATACAAAATAAATATTAAAATAATAATTAAAAAATTTAAGGAAAATGAAATATTATTATTAAGAAATAAGATTAGCATTATAAATAAAGTACTAGATATAAATATTATTCCCCCCATAGTGGGTGTACCTTCTTTTTTTAAATGTCTTGCATTAATTAATTTAGATACTTTTTGACCTATATGGCATTTTTTAAAAAAAGGTATAATAAAAATACCTATTATAATTGAAAATATAAAACCAAGCATTAAACATATTATTGATTTTGTAAGAGTTATCATAATCCTCCTTATTTAAGCATTAACATAATTGTACTACCCTCTTCAACATATGTACCTGCTTCAGGTGATTGATAAACTACTTTATCACCAGAACCACTAAATTCTAATTTAAATCCTTTTAAACTTTTTTTGGCTTCTTCAAGTAAAAAGCCCGTAACATCTGGAACATATACATATCTTTTATCTAAATAATTATATTCTTTTGGCATTCCTTCTTTAGAAGGCTTAATGTTTAAAATATCCGTAGCCGCAGTAAGGACATTTTTAGCAACTGGTGCTGATGCCGTTCCCCCATATTGAGTAACATTATGGGCATTATCTATAGCAACATATACTACAACTTTAGGATTATCTGCAGGCATAAAACCAATAAATGATAATATATAACTTGAGGCAGAATATCTTCCATCAACAACCTTTTGAGCTGTACCTGTTTTTCCTCCAACACGATAGTTTTCAATATATGCATTTCGTCCAGTACCATTTGCTACAACACTTTCTAATGTAAACCTTACAAGAGAAGATGATTCATCGCTAATTACTTTTCTTTTAAGTGTTTTTTCATTATAATCAAGAAGTGTTTTACTACCAGAATCCATCATACTTTTTACAACATAAGGAGTATATAAATAACCACCATTAACTGCGGCACTAACTGCAGTTATTTGTTGTATAGGCGTAACGCTTATTCCTTGACCAAATGCTGTAGTTGCAGTTTCAACTGGCCCCATATTTGATGGTTTAAATAAAATACCTGATCCTTCCCCATTTAAATCTATACCTGTTTTTTCTCCAAAACCAAATTTATCTAAATAATTCATAAGTCTTTCTGTTCCAAGTTTTAATCCCATACTAACAAATCCTGGGTTACAAGAATTTTCAACAACTTGTAAATATGTTTGCATGCCATGCCCACCATGTTTCCAGCAATGAAGTGTTGCTCCTTCAACATTTACACTACCACTATCAGAAAAAGTGTCTTTAAATAAATCAATAGTTTTTTCTTCTAAAGAAGAAGCCAAAGTAATTATTTTGAATGTTGAACCTGGTTCATAAGTCATCCAAATTGGTAAATTACGATTAATTGTTTTTTCATCATAATTTTTATAATTATTTGGATCAAAATCAGGTCTTGAACCCATAGCTAAAATTTCTCCATTATTTGGATCTTGGACAATTATTAAAGCATTATCTGGTTCATATTTACTTACTATATTATCAAGTTCATTTTCAACAACTTTCTGAAGTTCTAAATCAATAGTAAGACCTATTGTAATACCTTCAGTTGCACTTTCATAAACTTCAGCCATTTTAAGTCTATTTCCTTTACCATCAGAAAAATATTTAATAGAACCATCTTCACCTTTTAAATATTCATCATACATAAGTTCTAAACCAGATAAACCTTGATTATCAATACCTACATAACCTAGTGTATGTGATAATAAATTTTTATATGGATAATATCTTTTACTTTCTTTAACTAAATATACACCATCAAAATTTTCTTCTTCAATTTTATTAGCAATTTCGTATGATAGTCCTCTTCCTTCAGGATGAACCCTCTCAATTGAAGTATTTTTGTTTACATGTTTTATCATATCTTCATAAGAAGAACCAAGTATTTTTGAAAGTCTTTTGGCAACTTTTTCTTTATCAGTTATTTGTCGAGGTATTAAAACTAATGAAGTTGTAGTAATATTTGTTGCAAGTACTTTACCATTACGATCTACAATTTTACCTCGATCAGCCATAATAGGAAGACGCCTACTATATAAATTATCTGATAAGTCTTTTAATTTATTATAAGAAATTACTTCAGTATAAAATACTTTAATTATTACTAAAATCAATATAATTATAACAAATAAAAAAATATATCTAATTCTAGTATGTTGTTTATTAAAAAACATAAGACCACCTAATTAAATATATTTTTATTATTAATTTTTTATTATATTAATTTTACTTTTCTTTATTTGATAATTTTATTACTGCTTTTGTGTATTTCAAAAGTTCCTTTTTATTTTTAAAACCACAAGTCATTGCAAAAAATTCAGTATAGCTAGTGTCTTCTGAAACTAATTTTAATTGAATCGATTTATTTATGTTATAACTTTCTTTTGAACTAATAGTAGATAATTTAGCATAGTCTTTAATGCTTATATTATATAAAGGATCATTTGCTTTAAATTTATCATAAATTTCTTTAGTCATAATGCAATTATCAATTAATTCTTCATTGTTTTTAAACTCTATGACAATATTATCTTCACTTTTAGTAACATTTGCAATTCTATCAATATAATTAGCTTTACCATTTTCAATACTACCCACATTAGGAGTTTTAGTAATCATTGTTATAGTAATTGCTATAATTACTATAATAATACTTGAAATAATAATGATTTGTTTTTTCTTAAATTTTAATTTACTTTTTTTCTTATTCACATTATCACCCTTTCTTTCATAAAAAAGAAGTTAGAGAAAACTCTAACCCATTTTTAATTTGTTTGTTTTCTTCTAATAACAAATGCTCCAGCCCCAGCTAATCCCAATAAAGATACGATGCCAGTTACTACATAGAATATAACATTATCCCCAGTATTTGGATTATCAATTTGTGGAATAACACTTGCTACGGTGAATTTAGTAGTTGCCTGTCCACCATCTGAGAAAACAACTTTTAAAGTATGATCTCCAACAGACAATGTATCAATATAACTTTGTTTAAAAGTTATAATTGTACTACCACTTTCAGAAGTATAGTTTTCAGAATCTACTAATACATTATCAATATATACTTTACTATCAAATAATCTATAATCAGCATCTATTCTAAATTTGGCTTCAGTATTTTTAGTGATTGTGTATTTTTGATTAGCACCTTCTGTTACTTCATAAATAATTTTTTCAACGACTACTTCAAGTTCCATATTAGAAGTTATATTAGTAAGAGTTAGATTATCTCCAACCATGTCAGAAGTTTTATCAGTACCATCAACTAATACTTTAATTAATCTATAACCACTATTTACAGAAATAGTAAATTCTTTGTCATCTCCATAATTTACTGATACAGCACCGTTTGGAGTAATAGTAGCACCAGTAACATCTTTAACAGTTACAACAAATGGAATTTTTTTATAACTTACTTCAACATTATAATTTTTATCTACAGTAAGATTAATACTATTACCTGTTACGTTAGTTTCTACTGAATTTACTAATACTTTATCAATCATATAACCAGTATTAGGAGTAAAGGTTAATTCTACAACACTTCCTTCTATTACATTAGTTTTAGAAGAAGTAATTGTACCATTACCACCATTAACTGAGGTATTAACATTAAATAAATCTTTTGTAACTACTGTTAGATCAATATCAGTAATAGTTTTATAATTTAATGTATCTTCTGGTGTATAAGTTGCTTTATAAGTATGTGTTCCAAGAACAAGTTCTGTACTAGGAATATTCCAAGTAAATCTTCCACTTAAAGTAACATCTGCTAAAGTATT
>JAQXPH010000010.1 GCA_029100545.1 bacterium
AGTATTATTTAAATTTTCATAATTAATAAATCTTCCATGTGAAAAATTCTTTTTCTCATGAATTATGCAATTAAATATACCAGATTCAATAATTTTACTTTCTAAATCATAACAAGCTGTATCAGTATAATCACCGCGAAACAAATTTAATACTTTGTGTTCTCTCATCTTCATTATTATATCTTTATTAATTATATTTTCTATTTTTTTATTCCAATTATTAATTGATTTTTTAATAAATTTTTCAATATCAACATTGTAGTTGGCCTTTTCAAGATAATGTTTTAAAAATATTGCCGCTGGAGCAACTGCACCCTCAAATGATAAAAATCCACGTTCTTTTCCTTTATTAGATGAAGTTCTATAACTCAAAATATTTTTCTTTAAAATTCCAGTTTTTAGTACAATATTTTGTAATTCTCCTTTAGTAACAATATATATATTTTCCTTGTTTAAATCTTTAACACTTGTAATAATATCATTTGTTGTTCCAGAATATGAAAATAATACTACCTTATCTATATTATTATTATTTCTATATAAAACATCTCTAGGATACATTGAATATGTATTACATCCATATAACAAATTTATAATTTTAGCAGCAAAATAAGCTCCAGCATATGAGCCGCCAGTTCCAATAAATAAACAATTATTATTTTCATTAAAAATAATATCCTCAATTTTACTACTTGCTGAGGAGTTAATTGCATTAATAATTCTTGTTTCAAGATTATTTATATTTATATTACAACGTTTGATTTTTTTTCTTTCATTATATATAAAATTTTCACAAGTACATTCGTTATCTATCTTTTTTACTTTAAATAATGTATTAATATGTCCCCTTGCTCCCATTTTAGAAACAACTTTAGCTGTTAATTTGCTTGAATTTTCATACCATTTTTCAAACATGTCTTTATTATAGACAAAATTGTTTTTTATACAATCTCTTATTATACTAGAGATAAAAGCGTCACCAGCACCTGTAGGATCTATAACCTTGCCTTTACTTCTTAATTCAAAATTGTACTTTTTTCCTTCGCTAACAAAAGTTGCACCATTTTCACCACGTGTAATAGTCATAAAATTTGGATTTAAAATATTATATAAATCTGCATCATTATTTAAATTTAATCTCTTTATTAAATATTTTGATACTCGCTCATTAAAATTAATAATTTCAAATTTACTATTTAGCTTATCTATTATTTCATTATCAGATATATTTTCTAATTCAAAATATTGTCCTAAATCAATTATTTTTCTATTATTAGTGTTATCAATCAGTATTTGGTTTTTATCATTTAAACTATCAAATATCAAAATATCATCATCATTGATATTTTTTTTAATATTATCCGTATTAATCAAACTATTTTCATACCACTTTTTATTATTACAAAAAGGGCATCTTTTTTTTGAAGCAAATGATAGCTTACCATCATTGTCAAAGTATGATACATGAAAACATCTAGTCCTCACATCATCTAAAATTATAATATTCTTTACATCTACACCTAATTTTTCAAGACTTTTAATTGCTATTTCACCTTGCATATCCTTCCCACATGTACCAAACACTGTTGTTTTAATACCCATTTTTGCCAAATTAGCAATAATATTATGAGAAGTCATTCCACCATTTATACCAAGAAGTTTTTCATTCTTATAATAATAATCTGTTACAAGATCACCTATGCTAACTACTCTCATTTTATAATACTCCTTCTATATTCTCCTACTTCACTTTTTTCATTATAATCGTGGTTTTTTATTAAGCACTCTATTATCTTTTTCCTATTTAGATCAAATACACCAAGAGAGTCGGTATAATCAACTTCTCCATTTTCTTTTTTCCAATTATTATCTTTCCAACTATATGAACTACTAAAACATAATCCATATATGTAATTAAAGAATAAATTATAATCAACTGCTGATGGATTATCTAAAAACATTTGATCAATTCTATTAATACTAGGATACCTGACAATACAAATATTATTAACACTAATATTACAATCATATAACGAATTAATAGCAAGTTGCAATGTCTTTCCTGTTAAAACATTATCATCAAATAAATCCACATTTGAATTTTCAAAAATTTCAGAATTCATTAAACCGCCGAAATCTCTAATATTAAATTTCCTTAAATCTAAAAGTTGTTTATTTGTATATCCAGATACTTCCTTATTAAATTTTAATAGTATTATTTTATCAATCCTGTTTTGATCAATTATTTTAGCTAATAGTGGAAGTTCTATACCACCATAACTTAGGCCACATGCATTTGCAAATTTATTACTATCACATTTTTCTTTATATAAAGATACAGCAATATAGTTTTCTGCAAAATTATCAATTTCTCTATAAGCTCTGTAATTCTTAGAATAATCTTTAGCATCATCATTGTTTAGTTCTTGTGTCATGTTATTAAGTAATACTTCTTTTGTACTATTTATTATTTCAATGATATTTTCCTTATCAACAATGTATTGATTTTCAAAACATATTTTACCCATTAATTTCTCTATTTCCATAATAGTAGCATACAATATGTTATTAGTATTTTCACCTTCTAAAGAAATATCTAATAAAATATTTTTATCAAAATAGTTAGACACTAAATAATGATTAATTAAAACTAGTAAAACATTTCTACAATTATCCAAAATTCCTAATAATAGTTTTTTATTAATTTGATTATTTAAGTCTTCAGTAGATAAAACTGCATTTATAGAATCATCTAAGAATCTTACATTATTCTCATACCAACTTATTACATCTTTTTTAGAAGTAACATCTTTTCTATTAATACTTAACCTATTTGATATAAAATAGTAATAAGTCTTTGATCCCCTAAGAAGAAAATTGTTATTGTCTCTTAATGAATACATTAATGATTCATTTTCTGAAGATAGCCAAAAATCTTTTAAAGGACTATTTTGTAATAGTTCCATCTCATACATTGGAATAATTATACTTCCACTTTCTTTATCAAATAAATCATCAATCCCGTTACAATTATTGAAGCTACTGCCTATCATATTATTATATTTTTTTAAAAGTACTTGTCTTCCTGTTACAATATTACCTTCAACTCTTGCAAAATTATGTTTATAAGTATCTTTTTCTGCTTTTTCCAACGATACAGTTGGTAAAATCATAGCACTTTTTACCAATTGTAATGTTGCATCTACTCCTTTTAGAATGTTCCCATACTCATCAAAGATTGGAAAACATGAATTATAAGAACCACTTGTTTTATCAACACTATAGCCTTGATTACAGTTTAGCATTGCATAATCATTACCACGTTGATCTCCACAATCTCCAATTCTAATCATAGAATTTTGAGGTACGCCTATTATTTTTTCTGTTCTTTCAATTGCTTGATCTTTAGTGGCAGTGCCTATCTGAATAACAGAATTATTTTTGTATACGCCTCTTGTTAAATGAATACTATTTAAACCATTCTTTATTACATATCTATCTATATTATCAAATATTGAATTAATTATTCCATCATTATGAATATTAAATACCATTCTTATATTTAAAATTTGATTTGTTTTTAAATCTTTAGAGTAAGTTATATCAAAATAATCACTTTTGTCTAATTTATTTTTAATTTTCTTAATAATTTGGTCTACTATTAGTAATTGATTTAATTCTACTTCTGTTGTTATATAAACATTTTCACCTAAAAACTCTTTTTGTGAAATTGCATTACTATAAAATAATCTTGCACCATCATTTGTCAAAACATATATTCTTTTCATATCACTATCAGTAATACTAGCACTAGTTTTTATTCGTGGATAAATATCACATTTTAAATCTTCCAATCCTGTTTCACCACGACCTGTTATAAATACAACTGGTATTTTCCTTGCTAGTAATTCAATAATCATGTCTATTGCTTTATCATCAATATTTTTAGTGTTTTTAGTAGTTAATGTGCCATCAATGTCAAAACATACTGCATTATATTTTTGTTCTAATGATTTAAAATAATTTTCAAACAAAATATTTCTTTCCATACTATCTACCTCTTTAACAAAAACTCTAAGCTCTTAACTTTTTCATCAGTATCATTATCAATTGTTGGGTCAAAAATCAAACCTCTTCCTCCATTTTCAATCCATCTCTTAATATTCTTTTTAGAATCATCAATTAACAATTGATTATTTGGAATTACTACTTGATGTTTTTTTACACCAGGTGGAACAAAAATCACCGGGCATAAAATTTCCAAACTTTTTCTCAATACTTCCATTTTTACTTTCATTTCTTGAAGTGTATGAATTTTTGTTAAAATTGCTATCTTCCTTTTTAAACTTTCAAGTTCTTTTATTATTTCAACAGAATTATTGATTGACGTAGCTTCTTTTATGATATAATCCCATTCTTCCGGATGTAAATTTGTATATTCAAAATATGCATCAAATTCAATCTCATTTTTATGATCATGAAGCCCTAAATCATATTTTCTTTCTAACATTCTTTCTTCAGAATCTAGTATTACTCCATCAAAATCAATAAATGTATAATCAGTTGTCATAACCATATTCCCCCTTAAATACATTATAACACACAAAATTGAAATATTTCGTCTTTTTTATTTAATATTATTAATTCTTTTTAATTCAAAGTGCCTTATATCATTTCTTAATTCGCAAAATGCCGTAACATAATAGTTATCTTTATATTTAAATAAATGAAGTGGATGAATTATTCTTTTTGATTGTCCACCATCAATATCATTATAAACTATTTCAATTTTATCATTTTTATTTATAGCAGCTTCAATCAATTTTTCAATCTCACCTGATGCACGTAAGTTTATATTTGAAATATATTTACTTTTCTCATCATAAATTGAATACATTTTTTTCGCTTTTTCTAAAAGTTCTTTAAGCTTATCTAAATATTTAAAATCACTCTTTAATAATAAATTATATATATTTTCTAATAATTGAATATCATATTTGTTAATGCTGGTATAATTTTTAATTTTGTCTATCATAAAGTATCCACCATTTGGTCCTTTAAATGATTCAATTGCAATTCCATTAGCACAAATTTCACTTTTATAATAGCGTATCATTCTTTCAGTTACACCTATTTTTTCTGATAATTCTTTTAATGTATAAATGTTTCCTGTATTTAATAAATCTATCATATACATCATATTTGATAATTTACCCATAACATCACCTATCTACAATACATTATAACACAAAAAGTTAAGTTTTTACTTAGAGTTATGCAGATATAACATTCTCTTATATTATCTTTTTATAAATTGATATGACATATAAATCCATACAATCAGAATTTTTATCATATATGACATTATTAATAATTGGAATCATATGATAAAAATTTTTCTTATCATAACAGAACACAATATATGAATAATTATCTATTTTTAAATCTTTAACTTTAATATTCCCATCACAATTAACTTTAATAATATTATTATCTTCAAAGTATTTTTCAAATACTGGAATATCATTAAATGAAGAACAATTTAATTCTTTTGCAACTTTACATAAGCTATTATGAACATCATCATATTCTGTATTTAAAATCTTACATAAACTTCTTATTACGCAATTACTTTTACCATTTTTATCTGATATAAAATTCTTTAAATGTCATATTAATCTCCAATCTTTTTTATATTTGTATACATCCTTGAATGATATCCATTTCTATCATAAAATCTAATAGCATTTACATTATAAGCAAATACATCTACTAAAACATATTCACATCCTACTGATTTAAAATATTCTTCCATTTTAGAGATAAGCATATTACCTATACCCTTACTTCTTGCATTTTTAGAAACTATTAACTCAGTTATTTCACCACGTTTAGGGCATTTATAGTCAAGATAGTCATATAGATCATATGGAAATATACACCCCATAATCAATCCTATTACTTTATCATTCTCAACAGCCAAATAACATTTACCATTATTATTTTTTACTTCTTCTAAATCTAGAACTGCCATTTTATCTCTATATTCTGGATGAACTTGATCTAAGTTATCTTTATCTATTGAAACAATATATTCTTCAAGTTCAACTAATAAATTCTTTATATCTTCTAAATATTTATCTTCATATTCAATTATTTTCATTATTAAAATAATCCTCTCTTGTTAATTCATATTTAGAAAAAGTTAATAATTCATCATAAAAGGTATAAGGTGATTCTTCTATTACTTCACCAACTTTATTAAATCCTAATTTTTCAAATATTCTACAAGATGCAGTGTTATCTTTTACTGCACCAGAAGAAATTTCTATTATTTCTACTTCTTTAAACATATAATCTATCATTGCTTTAGCTGCTTCAGTTGCATAACCTTTTCCTTGATAAGTAGGATCCATATACCAACCTACATCACGAATAGTTATATCTTCTCCGTTTTCTTGAGCAGATACTTGTCCTATTATTTCTTCATAACCACTATTTGTGTATTTAGGTTTCAAAAATACACTCCATACAAATATATCATTATTATTTGATTTAAGAACTTTAGACTTATAAAACTTCTTTTGATTTTCCCAAGTCCAATGTTCAGGATTATTTGCAAGTTTTTTAGCACCTGTTAAATACCATTTATTTACATCTGGTATCATTAATATCTCCCATAATCTTTTTTGTTCTTCCATCTTAGAGCTTCTTAAAATTAATCTTTCTGTTTCTATTGTTTTACTTCCAATCAGATTCATTCTAAATCACCTCAATTAAACTTTTCTATTACTTCAAATATTTCAAATATTACTTTAGTTTCATCATTAAAATTAGAATCTATTTTACTAAAGTAAGTTTTATGCACTTTTCTCCATTCTTCTAAAGAATTATCTTATCATTCAAGTTTATTATACACGTGTATTACCCCACCAATCAGGAATTAATTCTTCTAATTTTACAATTTCTTTAGTATTAATATCTTTTAATATTTCAACATTTTTACTATTTTTAGATAGCTGCATCATATATTCTCTACATGCTCCACAAGGTGAACCAACATTACCTTTTGAATCAACACATACTAGTTTTATAATTTCATTTTCACCATTTGTAATCATATTAGCAATAGCATTTCGCTCTCCACACATGCCAAGTGTTGATGCAGTATCAATGCATACTCCTGTATAAATATTATGGTTTTTAGTAAGTATTGTTGCTCCTACTCCTCCTGCACTAATCATACCTGATACATCTCTTGGATTTCTTACATTTTTTGCCTTTTCATATAGTTCTTCCCAAACAGTATTTTCACTATATAAATATTCAATATGAATAGCATATACACCATTTTTCTTAATAGCTTCTTCATATCCATCTAATTTACTTACATTTTTAATTGCTTCTTCTTTATCATTAGTAGATGAAGTTGTATATCTTGTTCCTTCTAAAGTAAATAATTCTTCTAAAGAATTATAATGATTTACTTCTTTAACTTTAACATAAAATACACCTAAATTATCACTAGTAAATTCTATAATATCATTTTGTTTTAGCTTACTATAATCATGTTCACTATTTTCTTTGTTTGCTCTTATTTCTACTCTCTTTGTTTTATTTTTAATAGCTAGAGCTGCTCTATCATTAATATTTAATTTCATTATCATTTTAATATCCTCCTAACAAAAAATTCTGCATAATGCAGAATTAATTTTATAATCAAAAAGAATATTCCTAAAAGTTTAATAAAATAGGAGTAGTGATTAATTCTGCATTATTTATAACTTGTAAATTTTTCATTTTAATCACCCTCCTTTCTTTGAATAATTTACACTAATAATATATCATAAAAATATTACTTTGTAAATTATACCAATATTTTATATATAATACTTTAAAATATAAGTTTTATATGAAGCTATATTATTATTTCATCCTTTGAAAGATGCCACTGCTTTATTGATACTACCACATCATTTGCTGAAGCCATTGCTACACCTTTTAATAAATCTTTTACTTTATATTTATCTCCAGGATTTAAAAATATTTGACTTCCACCCATAGAAGAAGCTTCCTGACTAATTTCTACTATATCATCATATTTTATTACTCCTTCATCAATTTTTTCCATAATTAGTAGTAAACTCATTATTTTTGTCATAGAGGCCATTGCAAGTTTTTCATTTTCATTTTTTTTATATAAAACTTTTCCAGTATTTTGATCTATTAATATTGCACTTTTCGCACTAATCTCCATTTCTGCAGCATTTACTGGAAGTAAAAATGAAAACATTAATAAAATAATTAAAATTATTTTTTTCATAAACACCTACCTTATAGTAATTTTTATTACTATTTTTATAAAAAATGACTATTTTATTTGAAATGATTACTTATTTTGATATAATTTTTATAGGAAGGTGAAAACGTGTCAAAGAAAAAAGAAAAGAAAGAAATATATAAGTCTTCAAAATGGTTATTAGTTTTTTTAATTGCAATATTATCTATAATGGTAGTAATTCGTAATAAAACACTTGATAATGATATATGGTATTTACTTTCTGAAGGAAGACATATTCTAAATAATGGTTTATATCATATTGATCCACTATCAATGCATGAAGGATTAAATGTTGTAGTTCAAAATTGGCTTTCTGCTTCAGTATTATGGGTTATATATGACTTCTTCGGAGAAATGGGATTACTTTTACTTATAGTACTTTGTAATATAGCAATATGTGTTTTATTATATAAAATATGTTATTTAATTAGTGAAGAAAATAAAATATTATCAACTATTATAATGTTTATTTGTGATATGACTTTAATAACTCATTTTATAGTATCAAGACCTCAAATATTTAGTTATATTACATTACTTGGTCTTATTTATGCCTTAGAATTATATATTCATAAAAAAGATAAAAAATATTTAATTTGGATACCAATAATATCATTTATTCAAATTAATATGCATGCATCTTTATGGATAATGCTATTTCTATTTATATTATGTTATGTTATTGATTCATTTCATTGTAAAAATTTAAGATTACAAGGTTATGAAAAAAAACCACTTTTTATTGCTATTATTATCGCTATTTTAGTAGGTTTTATAAATCCATATGGTTATAAAGCAATAACATTTATATTTGGAAGTTTTTTAGATAGTTATATGCGAATATTTATTAAAGAATTACTTCCATTTAGTATTAATAATGATTTATGTAAACATATGGCAATAATAATATTAATTATTGGTCTTATTTATACATATTTTAGAGAAGGAAATGTAAAAGTAAGATATATTTGTTTATTTTGCGGAACAATGATACTAGGATTCATGGCAATTAAAGGATTTAGTAATTTTATATTAGTGGCCTTTTTCCCACTTGCATATTTTTTCAAAGATATGGTTCCTAAAGATTTAAGAAATGTATTTTTACCAGTTCAAAAAATAATTAATATAATATTTATTAGTTTTGCTTGTTTAGTTATAATTGGATTTGGCTATGTATATATTTCAAATAAAAACACAATTACTTTAAAACATAATGCACAAGGAGCTATTGATACGCTTTTAAAATATACTGATAAAGAAGATGCTACTGTATATTCATCATTTAATGATGGTGGTTATGTAGAGTTTAGAGGATTAAAAGCTTATATAGATCCTAGAGCAGAATATTATTTAAAGAAGAATAATGGCAAAGCAGATATTTTTAAAGAATTTTATGATTTACAACATGGTTCTTTAGATACTAAAGAATTTATTAAAAAATATAATTTTACACACTTGCTTGTCGCAGATACAGATTATTTATATAATAAAATAAATACTGAAACTGATAATTATTTTATACTTTATGATAATACTGAACTTGGTTATAGATTATATTGCAGAAATGATATGTTTAGTGATGAAGAAAGAAAAAAAGTAATAGATAGTTATAATAAAGTTATTGAAGAAGCTAAAAAGAATCAATAAAAAAGGTTACATTTAATTTAGTAGCCTTTTATTTTTGAATTTTTTTTAATAATTTATAATAGCCTATATTATTTTCATAATAATCTAATTTTTTTTCACTTTCATTTATTATTTTACCAACATAACTTTTAGATACATTTTTTAAATTAGATATTTCACTTAAAGATAAATTTTCATTAAAATATAAATCTAATATATCTTGTTTTTTTTCTGTAAATAAACATTTATAAATATTAAAAAGTTCAATATAATATAAAAATTTTTCCATTATAATAAATCCTTAAATAAACCATATATATAGTTTTCTATATCAAAGTTTTCTAAATCAGTCATTTTTTCTCCAAGACCAATAAATTTAACTGGTATTCCAACACTTTCTTTGATTGCAAGAACTATTCCCCCTTTAGCAGTACTATCAAGTTTGGTAAGTACAATACCTGTTATATTAGTAATTTTTTTAAATTCAGTAGCTTGCATAATACCATTTTGACCAGTTGTTGCATCTATTACTAAAAGAGTTTCATGAGGTGCATTAGGTATTAATTTACCAATTACTCGATTAATTTTTTCAAGTTCAGCCATAAGATTTACTTTATTTTGAAGCCTTCCTGCAGTATCCACTAAAACAATATCATTATTTTTTTCAATTGCTTTAGATATTCCATCATATATTACACCTGCTGGATCAATATTCTCTTTTCCATAAAATGAAGTTCCAACTTTTTCAGACCAAATTTTAAGTTGTTCAGTTGCTCCAGCTCTAAATGTATCACCCGCAACCATCATAACACTTTTACCCATATTTTTAAATTTATATGCAAGTTTAGCAATAGTTGTTGTTTTACCAACACCATTTACTCCAACTACGAGAATAACGGTTGGACCATTTTCATTATAATTTATTTTATCTGTTAAATTTTCATTATTTACATAAATTATAAATAGTTCATCGACAATAACTTCATTTAAATATTTTGTATCACTAATATTTTCTTTCTTAACTCTTGCTCTTAATTTATCCATAAAATTAAAAACTGTGTTTACACCAATATCTGCAGAAATTAATATTTTTTCAAGTTCATCAAAATACTGTTCACTTACTTTATTATATTTAATACCAAGTAAACTTAATTTTGAAACAAATTCATTTCTAGTTTTTTCAAGTCCTTCATCATATTTTTTTACTTCTTCAGAAACATTTTTATCTTTATTTGAAGTAAATTTTTCTTTAATTTTGCTAAAAAATGACATTATAACTCCACATTATGATAAATATTTGAAACATCTTCTACATCATTAAGCATTTTTAATAGAAGTTCAAATTTTTCTTTATCTTCACCTTCTAAAGTAACTTTTTCTTTTGCAAACATACCAACTTCATCATATAAATAATCTATATCTGGTATAATACTTTCAATGGCATCTTTTAATTTATTTTCATCTGTTGGATTTACAGAAATAGTAATAATACCATTTTCTTCTTCAAAATCAATTGGTTCAATATTATTTTCAATTAATCTATCAAGTATTTCTTCACTATTGTCATATTTAAATGATACTACTCCAAGATAATCATAATTATATGCTACACTATTTTTAACTCCCAAACTTTTATGAATTTTATTAAATGCCGCTCTTACAAAACCAACTGTACGATTAACATTATCTGTTAAGCATTTAATTATTAAAGTTGATGCTCCAGGTCCAAATCCTTCATAAATTACTTCTTCGTATTCTTCTTGACCCATACCTTTTGCTTTATCAATAGCTCTATTAATTATATCTGTAGGAACTTCTTGTTTTTTTGCTTTTTCTATTATTCTTTTTAAAACAATATTAGAATCTGGATCAGGTGATCCTTTTTTAGCAGCTAAATAAATTTCTTTGGCAAATGTTGTATAAATTTTTCCTTTTGCTGCTCCAGTTTTTTGTATACTAGATTTTCTTACTTCATATGCTCTTCCCATATTAATCCTTCTTTCTTTAAAAAATTATATTATCTACTTTTATTTTTTGCAAGTAAACACTTTATATTATACCAAAAAGATATATAAAAAAAAACTAATTATGTTTTTCAATAATTAGTTTTCTAGTTATAAAATTATATATCATTACAATAACTGTTGCAAATAATTTTACAATCATAACATCAATATTCATTTTTATACTTCCAATATATATCAAAAGTTCATTAATACCTAGTCCAACTACACTTAAAAGCACAAATATAATTACTTCTTTAGGTGTTTGTTTTTTGGCTTCAAATACCCATTTAATACTTGCAAAATAGTTAAATGTTAAAGATATTACAAATGATATTGCTGCACTTATTAGTTCATTTAAACCTATTACTTTAGCAAGTAAAAATAAAATACTATAATCAATTAGAAATGCAGTGCCTCCAACAATACCAAATTTAAATAATTGTTTAATTAATTTTTTCATTTTTCTTCTTTCAATGTATTCATCATTATTTCATAAAGTTGTTTATGTTTTTTAGCGATTACTCCTAAAATAATACCACATGTATATAACATTAAAGAAATTAAAAATAACATTGCAAAAATAGTAAATCTAATGGTATGCATAGAAATATTTGACATTACAGGAATTCCTAATATTAAACTAATAATTAATGATAAAGTGCCAAGAATACCAAAAAATGCCATTGGACGATATTCTTTAAATAAAGTTGCAATAGTTTTTAATACTTTAAAACCATCTTTATAAGTATTTAATTTTGATACACTACCTTCAGGTCGATCTTTATAATTAACTGGAACTTCTACTAAATGATAATTTTTATCAACAGCATGAATAGTCATTTCAGTTTCAATTTCAAATCCTTTAGAAAGCACTGGAAATCCTTTTACAAAATCATAACTAAATGCACGATATCCAGTCATTATATCTTTAACTTTATTATGAAATAATTTATTAATAAGTAGTCTTACTAATTTATTTCCTAAATTATGAAATGGTCTTTTATTTTCTGTAAAATATGTTGAAGATAATCTATCTCCAATAACCATATCAGCTTTCTTTTCAAGTATTAAATCGCACATTTCTCTAGCATTTTCAGCAGGATATGTATCATCTCCATCAATCATAATATAACACTGAGCATCAATATCTCTAAACATTGAACGTATTACATTACCTTTACCTTGTTTATATTCATAAACAACTTTAGCGCCAGCTTTTCTAGCAATTTCATCAGTATGATCAGTTGAATTATTATCATACACATAAATTGTTGCTTCAGGAAGTGCTTTTTTATAATCTTTTACAACCTTAGCAACTGTTTTTGATTCATTATAGCAAGGAATCAATACTGCAATTTTGTCCATAAAACCTCATTTCTTATTTTTATAATACCACATATTTATTAATATAGCAAAGATAATAATATAATAGAAATAAAAAATACCAGAAATTAAAATCTGATATTTTTTTATTTAATAAAATAAATTTTATTTTTTAAACATAAATACAATATTATTTTTGATAAATCTTCCTATTCTTTTAGGTTCACAAATAATTCTATATAACCATTCTAAATTTAACTTT
Source organism: bacterium (assembly GCA_029100545.1). Classification (GTDB taxonomy): domain Bacteria; phylum Bacillota_I; class Bacilli_A; order RF39; family UBA660; genus UBA6448. The sequence continues at coordinate 13,559 of JAQXPH010000010.1, forward strand.
ATAAATATATGAGGAGCTCTTTTTTTACATCCACTTAATACATCAAAAGTTCCACCTACTCCAATATATATACCTTTATCTACTTTATCTATATATTTATTAATAAATAATTCTTGATTAGGAACACCTAATGCAATCATACATATATCTGGTTTTTTATTAATTATTTCTTTCATTACTTTGTCTTTATTTTTAACATAACCATCTGAATATCCTAAAATATTTATATTAGGATAGTTACTTTTTATTTTTTCTATTAATTTAGATATAACTTCTTTTTTTGCCCCAAATAAATATAAAGAATTTTTATTTTTATTAGCTTCTTTTAAAAGAAATTCACTTATATCTACTCCAGTTATTCTTTCTTTAATATCAATGTTATACTTTTTAGTTTTTTTTACAACTGATATCCCATCAGGAACTAAACTATTATTTTTGTTAATAAGCATTTCTTTTATTTCATTGTTTTTTTCTGAATTCATTATTATTTCAGGATTAACAGTAATTATAAATTTTTTATCATTATTTTTTAATAATTTTCTTAAATAATTAAAATATTCTTCTTTACTTTTATTATAAATATTTTCAAATATTTCTTGCATATTATTCATCCTTTTTAATATAATCAATTATTACTTTAGCTTTATTACTCCAATCATTTTCTTTAGCTTCTTTTTTTAATAATTCAATATATTTTTTATCATTTCTTTTTCCATAAGCAATATCAATTTTTTTAATAAAATCTTCATGATTTTTACCTATTAATACAGATTTATATTTACGACATTCTATCATATCTGTAGTAATAATTGGCTTTCCTAACGCCATATATTCAAAAAGTTTTACAGGACTAGTTGATGCAGTAATATCATTTAAAACAAAAGGAATCATCATTACATCCACTTTACTTGCATAATTTTTTAATATTTTATAATCTCTTGGTCCAAAAAAATAAACATTTTTTAATTTATCTATTTCAGATTTATCAAAACTATCATCATATTTAATTCCAAATAAAATAATATTATATTTATCTAAATCATTAATTTTTTTTATTAAATCATAATCAAACCAAGATGCTAATGCACCATAATAACAAATACATGGTTTATTTAAACATTTTTTAAATTCTTTTTCTAATTTAAAGTTCTTATCAATTTGTTGAAAAAATTCATAATCAACGCCATTTGATGAAAAAATTAAATTATCTTTTCCTCTTTTATTAATTACATCTTCTTTCAAATTATCAGCAGTTACTACAACATAAATATTTTCTTTATGATTCATTACATATTCATATTTATCAGATATATTTTTAGGAAGATCTTTAGTACCAGAAAGTACTGGAGAAATATGATCAATATATTCATATATAAATTTATATCCATTATTTAAATACCATTCAATATTTTGAATAGATAATTTCCAATCAGTTGAATAAAGTTGAATATATTTTGGCTTATTAATATTACTTAAACATTTTGTTAATATTTTGTTTAATGCTTTATTATTATAATTAAATAAATATAAATTATCACTATAATTTTTATATATTTTAACTTTATCAGTCATTGTAGTAACTTCATAAAAAACTAAGCATTTGTTTTTACTTAAATTATTAGCAATATGTTGAGGTCTTTGGAATAAAGGAACATTATAACCAAAACTACTACGCCATAAAATGATTCTTTCATAATTATTATTTAATAAAATATCATTTATTTCTCTTTCATATTTACCTTTATTAAATATTGTTTTAAAACTTATTTTATCTAAATAATTTGCAATTATATATGCTTTTAATTTTTTACAAAATCCTTTAAAACCATATTTTTTATACACATTAATTAATTTTGATATTTTCTCTTTCATTATTACCAACTTTCTAAAGTTATTATACCATTATATTAAAAAAAATAGAAATTTTATATTCTACTTTTTAAATTTTTCAATTATTGCATCAACAATATACTTACTAGCATGTCCATCTCCATATGGATTTGACGATTTACTCATTTTTTCATATTCTTCTTTATCAGTTAATAATTTTTTTGTTTCTTCATATATTACATTTTCATCAGTTCCAACTAGTTTTAATGTTCCAGCTTCTATACCTTCAGGTCTTTCAGTAGTATCTCTTAAAACTAATACTGGTTTTCCTAAACTTGGTGCCTCTTCTTGAATTCCACCACTATCTGTTAAAATAATATAACTTTTATTTTGGAAATTATGAAAATCAAATACTTCAAGTGGTTCAATAAGTTTTACTCTATCACAATCCTTAAATACTTCATTTGCAACACTTCTAACTTTAGGATTTAAATGAATTGGATATATTACTTTTACATCACTAAATTCATCAACTATTCTTTTAATTGCATTAAATATATGTCTCATTGGTTCTCCCAAATTTTCTCTCCTATGAGCAGTTAAAAGAATCATTCTTTCATTACTTTTTATCCAATCAAGTTCTGGATGTTGATAATTCTCATCAACAGTCGTAGCCATTGCATCAATTGCAGTATTTCCAGTTACATATATTTTTTCTTCTTCAATATTTTCTTTTAATAAATTTGCTTTACTAATATTAGTTGGAGCAAAATACATATCAGTCATACAATCAACCATTTGACGATTCATTTCTTCTGGAAATGGTGAATACTTATCATTTGTTCTAAGTCCAGCTTCAACATGTCCAATAGCAACTTGATTATAAAAAGCAGCAAGTGCTCCAGCAAATGTTGTTGTTGTATCACCATGAACTAAAACTATATCAGGTTTAACTTCTTTAATTATTCCTTCAATACCAGTTAGAGCTCTAGTTGTTATATCACCAAGTGTTTGACCATCTTTCATAATATTTAAATCATAATCTGGTTTAATTTTAAATGTTTCTAAAACTTGATCAAGCATTTGTCTATGTTGTGCAGTAACACAAACAATACTTTCTATTTCATTTCTTTTTTCTAATTCTTTAACAAGTGGAGCCATTTTTATAGCTTCAGGTCTTGTTCCAAATATACTCATTACTTTAATTTTTGACATTTTAGCACTCCTATTTAACAAATTTTTTATAATTTCATGAACTTTATTTGTCCATATGTTTTCCAATGCTTCTTTACGCAATATTTTTTTATAGTCTTCATCATTTTCTTTTTTAATTGCAAGTTCTAATTTATCTATAAATTCTTAATGATTTTTTCCTATTAATACTGATTTATATTTACGACATTCTATCATATCTGTAGTAATAATTAGCTTGCCTAATACCATATATTCAAAAAGTTTTACAGGACTAGTTGATGCAATAATATCATTTAATACAAAAATAATCATCTTTACATCCACTTTTCTTACATAATTTTTTAATATTTTATAAAAAATAAACATTTTTAAATTTATCTAATATTTTGTTTAATGTTTTATTATTAAAAAATAAATAAATACAAATTATCACTATACTTTATTTTAACTTTATCAGTCATTGTAGTAACTTCATAAAAAACTAATCATTTGTTTTCACTTAAATTATTAGCAATATATTGAGGTATTTGGAATAAAGAAACATTATAGCCAAAACTACTACGCCATAAAATAATTCTTTCATAATTATTATTTAATAAAATATCATTTATTTCTCTTTAATTATTACCTTCTTTATAACATAAGAATAACATTACTAATGTTTTTTGGCAACTTTCATTTTATAAATTATCACACATTCTTTAAATTTATTATGATATGATTAAAAAAGCATCAAAATTTTGATGCTAATTTCTAACTATTCTGCTCAATTTTTAAACAGATATTATACTATTTTTGTTTTTCTTCAATTAATTCTATTAATTTGTTAATCCTATTATTGTTTATTCTTTCAAAGTCAACTTTATAATCATTATTTTGTTTATTTAAATTTTTTAATAAATCTATTAGTTCTTTCTTATCTTTAACTATTTTAAAGAAATCTTTTACATCAATTTCATTATCTGTTACCGGAATTGTTGTAATAAATGATTTATTTAAAACAAGTGCCTCATTGTATATAACTGGAAATCCTTCGTACTTAGAAGTCAAAATTAGATAATCAGAATTTTTTATATATGGATAAGGATTAATAGTTTCTCCCAATAATTTAATTTGATTATTTAAATTATATTTTTGAATAAACTTTTCTATATTGTTTTTATATGTTCCACTACCAACAAAAAATAAATTTAAATTTGGATTATTTGCTATTCTAAAGCTATCTAATAATAAATCAAAATTTTTACTAGAATTATCCAATCTTCCAACATATAAAATATTTATTTTACTAGCGCTAAATTTAAAATTGACTATTTTTTTTGATAATTTAATAATGTTTTTATAATCTATTAAATTATTTATAACTTTTGTATTTATATTATTATATATTTTACAAAAGTTATCCCTGCTTTCATTTGAAACAAATATTACATTTTTAAATTTTGATACATTAATTGAATTAAAAAAACATTTAATTTTTTCTATATCTTTTTCATAAAAATTATAGTAGTCACTATGAACATATAAACTATTATTTTTCGAAGCTATCAAAGCAAGTCTTGAACATGAAAGTGAATAAGTTGCATAACAACAACTAAAATCAAAATAATTTTTTTTAAATAACTTCCAAAATAAACGTTTTAAATAATTATAACTTTTTCGAAAAAAAGGATTAGTATTTTTAGATATTTTATATTCTTTAATAGTAATATTATCATTAACTAAATTTAATAATGGTCCCGTTTTCTCCTCAAGATATAAATATACCTTATAAATTTTTGATAATTCATTTATTAAAATAATTAGTGACTTTTCCATACCACCTATTTCTAGATTCTTTGAAAAAAATGCTACTTTTTTCATATTTACCTCCAAAAACAAATTAAATATTTAAAAAATAAAAAGAAGATAAATTAATATCTTTTATAATCATAATATTTTTATATTATCTTCTTTTAGTATCATTGACACTTTCATATTTTTTTGTTTTTATGTCGTTTATCCAATCTTGATTATTCACATACCATTCAACAGTTTCACGCATTCCATCATCAAAAGTATATGTTCTATTCCAACCAAGTTCTTGTTCTGATTTTGTAGAATCAATAGCATATCTTAAATCATGTCCTGGTCTATCATTAACAAATGTAATTAAATTTTCTGGCTTATTTAATATTTTTAAAATTGTCTTCACAACTTCTAAATTGGTTCTTTCAGAATGACCACCTAAATTATAAACATTTCCAGGAATTCCTTTATGCAAAATCAAATCAACTCCAACGTTATGGTCATGAACATGAATCCAATCTCTAACATTTTCTCCTGTACCATAAACTGGAATTGGTTCGTCATTTAATGCCTTACTAATTACTACAGGTATTAATTTTTCTGGAAATTGATAAGGTCCATAATTATTTGAGCATCTAGAAATAGTTGCAGGTAAATTAAATGTTCTCATATATGCCATAACCAATAAATCAGCAGAAGCTTTTGAGGCAGAATACGGACTTGATGTATGTATTGGTGTTGATTCAGTAAATTTCAAATCTGGTCTATCAAGTGGTAAATCGCCATATACTTCATCAGTAGAAACTTGATGATATCTTTTCACATTATATTTTTTTGAAGCATCCATTAATACTTCAGTACCTATAATATTAGTTTTTAAAAATACTTCGGGATTTTTAATTGAATTATCAACATGACTTTCTGCTGCAAAATTTACTACCCAATCAAAATTTTCTTTTTCAAATAAATTAAAAACTAAATCTCTATCAGTTATATCTCCGTAAACAAATTTATAATTATTATATTTTTCTAATTCTTTAATATTATTATAATTTCCAGCATAAGTTAAAGAATCTAGGCATACAAAATAATAATCAGGATAATTTTTTACCATATAATGTAAAAAATTACTTCCTATAAATCCTGCTCCACCAGTTACTAATACTTTCATTTAATTCTCCTCTCATTTTTAACTAAATTTAAAATATATTGACCATATTCTGTCTGTTTAAGTTCTTCTCCTAAAGTTATTAATTCATCGTCAGTTATAAAACCTCTTCTCCATGCAATTTCTTCTAAACAAGCAATGTATGTGCCTTGCATTTCTTGAATTTCCTCGATAAATGAAGATGCTTTTAACATATTTTGTGGAGTACCAGTATCAAGCCAAGCAATTCCCCTTCTCATTAATTCTACTTTTAAATTACCTTTTTTTAAATATTCATTATTAACTGATGTAATTTCAATTTCACCACGTGCAGATGGTTTAACGTTTTCAGCGATTTCAACAACATCATTATCATAAAAATATAAGCCTGGAACAGCAAAATTTGATTTTGGAACCTCTGGTTTTTCTTCAATACTTAATACATTATAATTTTCATCAAATTCCACTACGCCAAATGCTTTAGGATTCTTTACTGGAACGCCAAAAATAGTTGCACCATTATTTTGTTTTTTGGCATTATTAAGTAAATCCGTCATACCTTGACCATAAAAAACATTATCGCCCAAAATCAAGCATACAGAGTCGTTTCCAATAAACTCTTTTCCTAAAATAAATGCATCTGCTAGTCCCCTTGGCTCATTTTGAACAACATATTCAAAATGAATTCCTAGCTTACTACCATCCCCAAGAAGTTCCCTATAAATAGGTAAATCCTTTGGTGTAGAAATAATAAGAATATCTTTAATATCAGCCAACATTAGTATAGATAGTGGATAATAAATCATTGGTTTATCATACAAAGCAAGTAATTGTTTTGACACTACCTTAGTCATTGGATAAAGTCTAGTCCCCTTTCCTCCTGCTAAAATAATTCCTTTCATCTTTCCTCCTAAATTAATTATAACATAGTGATTTACAATAATCTACTTTTCAAATTTAAAGTTATCAAAAAATAGTGAATAACATAACAAAAATGGCATCAATGTATATAACGGATAAATATATCTAAATTCACAAAATACTGGTGATGCAATTACAGTTAGCCATAATAATAGCATCATAATATATACTATCAATAATTTGTACTTTCTATTAATAAGAAGATTAAATATTGAAAATAAAAGAACCCAAAAGCAAAAACCAGCACTGAAAAGCATTGAAATTACAGGAAGTTTTCTTAATTGAATAATGACATTTTCTGTTGTAAAAGAGTGTTTTATTATTGGTTGATTATCTAAGTCATATTCTTCAAAATATAGCCAAGTAGCTTCAGTAGCATTTTTTTCATATACTGACCAATAAACTGTTTCTGGATACCAATAACCATAACTATTTTCAAAAAATGAATCAAAATAAATATTTGGATGTTTTTTAAATAAATCAAACCAGACACTCAAAAACTCTTTATAATTATTGCTAAAGTCGATATTTTTCCAAGTAGACTTAACAGGATCAGAAATAATTGGATCATATAAGTTTCCTATGTTCTTTGCATCTAAAAATTTATCAATTACATTGTACTGTTTTTTTGATATCTCATTGGGATAATATTTTGAAAATCTAGCAATTTGTTGTATAGGAATTGAAAGCGCTTCTTTTATAGAACCATCTTCAACATTAAGCATTTTAAAAATAGGACCCTTTATAACAAAAGCACAAAACAAACTTAAAACAAGTGTAATTGTTATAACAACTGATTGTTTTTTTAAAATTAATATAATAAAAGGAATTAATAAAAATATTAAATAAATACCATTATTTCTAGATACACTAACACAAACACCTAAAATAAAAAGTAGTAAATAACGAATATTTAACTTTGTCATATTTTTATTTAAAATGTCAACTAACAAAATAACAAAATAAATTACAAATATTGTAAATGGAATGTCTTTCCATACTGTAAAACTATACATTGCATTTATTGGTGATAACAAAAGAAATAAATAACAAATTAAAATATATATTAATTTAATATTATTATTTATTAAATAATAAATCAATACACTAAAAGCAAGTGAAAGCATGCATATTTGAAATAAACAATAAACTATCATTGCTGTTTTAACACTCCTAAATATCATTAAAAATAATTTTAATAGTAAAGTAAAAGTTACTGGATGATGATTATTTAATTCAAAATACCCTAAAGCTTGACCAATAGAATAAAAAGAATCTTGAGAAAAAATTCCTGGAAAATACATCAAATAATATACTAAGTATATTGATATAAATGTTAAAAAAATTATCATAAAAATTTTCTTTGACTTTTTCGGAAGTTTATTATCAAGTTTATTGATTCTGTATAATTTAACATAAAAAGTAATTATAATAATAGTTAATATGATAAAGATAAATAAACCCTTTCCAACTGTAGCAATATTTAACAAATCAATAACCGTCTTTTTATTTATTATATTATTTCCTAATAAATGAAAAACTGTCAATAAAAAGGATAAAATCATACTATAAGTTATTATTCTCCAATTTAATCTTTTTTGAAGTTCAACTTTACCCTTTTTAATATTGTTTATAAAAAGTAAAATTATTCCAATATTAAAGTATACTGTTAATAATAATAAAATTGTAAGGTAAATTGGAATTCTAGATATGTAATCTCTAAAAAAATATGAAATGGAAATTATAAACGGTAATGATATTAAAATATTTTTTTTAGACTTTAAAATTTTGAAAAAATCATTTGAGTAAATAACTAATAAAAATACAAAATAAATTAAATAAAATACACTATTCCCATGTATAAACAAATTACCGTAGAAGTCAACTCTAATTGAAATGAGAAAAGTTATAATACAACATAATAAAAAATATAAATATTTTTTCATATTCATATTTCCTTAATAATTGTTAATTGTTTGAATAACATAATCTATTTCTTCCTCTGTCATTCCATAAAACATAGGTAAACTAACTTCTTGTGCTGCTATTTGCTCTGCAATAGGAAAACTTAAATTATTATATTCTTCATAAGCTTTTTGTTTGTGAATTGCAATAGGATAATGAACTAATGTCTTAATACCGTTTTCACTCATGTAATTCATAAAATTTTCACGGTCTTTAACTCTTATTGCAAATATATGCCATACATGATAATTTCCATCTTTAACTACCGGTAATGAAATTTTATCATTATGTATACCATTTAAATATTTTTGGGCAACAACATTTCTAAACGAATTCCATTTATCTAAATATTGTAGCTTAACATTCAATATAGCCGCTTGAATTTCATCAAGTCTTGAATTCTGACCTTTATAAATATGCTCATATTTTTTAGCTGAACCATAATTTGTAAGTGCTTTAGCTTTAATTGCATAATCTTCATTATTTGTTACTATGCATCCTCCATCACCCATAGCACCTAAATTTTTTCCTGGATAAAAACTAAATTCTGTAAGGTCACCAAAAGAACCTATTTTTTTGCCTTTATAAAGTGCACCATGACATTGAGCAGCATCCTCAAAAACCTTTAAATTGTGTTTTTTTGCAATCTCCATAATTGGATCCATATCACAAGCCTGTCCATATAAATGTACTGGAATAATTACTTTTGTTTTATTAGTAATCTTTTCTTCAATTTTTGTTACATCAATAGTATAATCATCAAGATTTGGCTCAACAAATACTGGTGTTGCACCTACGTATGTAATTGCTAAGACTGTAGCAATAAATGTATTTGATGGTACAATAACTTCATCTCCTTCTTTAACATTTAAAGTTTTTAATCCAATTATTAAACCATCTAGGCCATTTCCAGTAGTTACACAATACTTTGCTCCAACATACTTAGCAAAATTTTCTTCAAACTTTTTCACTTGAGGTCCACCAATGTAATTACTGTTATCAATTACATTCATTATAGCATCATTTATTTCTTCTCTTATTTCATTATGCATTCTTGTTAAATCAACAAATTCTACTTTCAAATTTATCATCCCTTTCAACATATTTTTTGTAGTTTTTATATAATTTAATAAAATCTTTCTTTTCTAATTCGTAAAACTCGTCTAAATCATTTTCATATATCTTTTTAAATCCAAATCTTTGATAAAAATTTTTAGCATGTAAATTATTAATTCTAACATCTAATTCAATTTTTTCCATATTTAAATTAAAAAATGCAAAACATAAAATTAATATCATTGATTCAAGTGCAGCATATTTAGGATGCTTTTCATTCATTATAAAACTTCCAAATGTTGCCTTGTTTTCATTCATATCAATATTATATAATCGTACAACTCCAATATCATTATTTTCATAATCCTTAGTTTTAAAATAAAACTCTTTTTTTTCTTTTTCTCTTTCTTTATATTTTGATATCCAAAGTTTTTGATTGTCTATATTATTTTCAGTTGGTGATAGGTATTTGTTCAACCTTTCATTAGTACGTAAACTCAATATAAATTTGGCATCATCCACTTCAACAAATGTTAAATAAATAGTCTTTCCATATAAATTCATTTTTTCCAATATTCCCTTCCAAGTTGTATGAATTCATCATAATCTCTAATATAATCAGATTCATCATATTCATGATCTGCTAAAACTAATAATACTGCATCCTCTGAAAAATCGAACATTTCTCTCCATATCATTGGGCCTATAAGTAAACCTTTATCATTTGAATCTAATGTTATTATTTCTTCATCATACGAATCACTTATCTTAACTTTAACACATCCAGAAATTGCAATCAATATCTGATTTAAATCTTTATGAGAATGGAACCCTCTAGGTGTATCTTTTTTTACATTATAAATATAATATATTCTTTTAATTTCAATTGGTATTTGTTTGGGATACTCCAAAGCAATCAAACTTCCTCTACCATCTGTATGCTCTTTAAAATTAATTATTTCTTTTTTTACCATATTTTATCCTTTCATTTATTAATCTAAAAATTCTTGTTATTTTCCAACTCTTGGAATTTTCCATATCAAAAATAATTTTTTTATACTTTTTATTTTCCATCAATAAATTTGTTTTTTCGTTGAAAAATTTAGTAATAGTTTCATTTTGAATATTTATTTGTAATTATTTGATACATTAATAATTTCTTTTTCTAATGTATTTTTTTCTTTTTGAAGTCCTTTTATATAATCTTCAAGTAAATATTCTAATAAATATTGGGAACAACTCATACCATTTTTAGGAATGTAGTCAATAGTTGAAATATTCTTTTTCCTATTATTGAATAAATAATCATCACCATTTATTAAATTTACAATATTTTTTCTAAAACTATTATTGTTATCTACTATATATGCATTATCAATTATTATTTTCCCCAATTTATTTGGAGTAATATCACTTTTACAAAAAATGTATGGTTTTCCCGTAAGAGCATATTCCACAAGAGTTGATGAATGATCAGATATAAAAATATCAGCATCTAATACATCATCTAAAAAATTTTGTCCGTCCAATTTTTTAAAATTTGAGAAAGCTAACAATTTATTTATGTACCCATTAAACTTATCTCTCAATTTTTTATTATCAATTTTATATTCAAAGAATGGGTGAAAATATATTTTAAATAAAATGTCAGGATATTCACCAACTAATTTAATAAATTCCTCTATATAGTCAAAAAAATGTGATTCATACGATTCCATTGTCCATCTTGGCTTCCAAATTATGGTAAATATATGTTTTCTCTTACTTGTTATATTTTTTCTTTTATTATAATAAAAATATTTGTCTAATTTTAAATAACCAACTGTTATAATTTTATTCTGATAATTTAATCCATCTATTAAACTTGTTTCATTAAATACTTTATATACATCTTCATAAAATTCATTGCTACACATAAGTTTATACTTATCATCAAATTTAATCATTATACTACCATAGGGAACTGAACAAATTTTTGAATACATTTTAACATTTTTTGAATTATATTCATCTGGCAAATAATAATTATATGGTTTTAAATAAAAAACATAATCCGGATTTAATGTTTTCAAATCCAATAATTTGCCTGTTTTATTATCGTAACAATTAATATTCTCTATACAGTTTTTAGTTAAAAATTCACTTATTTTATCAGAAGAAATAGTTTCTAAATCTTCATGACCTACATGAGGACAGGCTACAACAATAATATTAAATAACCTACTATTCTTACATTCTTTATATACATATTCAAATGTATTAATGTAAAAATCGTTTACTAACCATACAATATTTATCTTTTTCATTTATTTACCAACTTTGATATTACTTTTTTATAAAAATCTTTTTTAAATAGAAACAAAGGATTTCTTTTGATATATAAAAATATATTTTTTAAAGTATTTTTTTTCTTTGGTAACTCATTTTTTTTAATTACAATATTAGATGGTAAATATTCAAGATATTCACGTAAAAAAGGAGTTTTAACAATGTATTTAAACCATTCCTCACTTTTAATTGTATCAACATATTTCCAAGGTTTTTCTGTTGATGCATAGTGTAATTGTATTGGATTTTTCATTGCACTTTTAAGTTCATTTTTAGAATATACTGAATCAGTTGAAAAATCATGATCAGTTTTATAGAAATCCCACATGTAAGTACAAGTACAATAATTTAAACTTAAATATTTTACTTTTCCATCACAACATATATTTAATACATCTTGTTCAGCATAAATTATTTTATCATAATTTGTAGATAAATATTGAATAAATTTTTCTTCAATATTTTTTTCACGCATATATCTTAAATTAAATACTATATATCCTCCACAAAAACCATTTAATAAACTAATTTCATCAGCGGTAAAGTTGTTTGCATATACACTATTAAAATTTTTTAAAAAACCTATTTGTCTTACTCCAGATAAGTAGTATTTATCTTTACTATTAATAGAAAAATAACTCTTAGAAATATCATCTAAAAATAATACATCTACATCACTCACAATTAATTTATCATAGTTTGGGAATAAAGACGAAACCAACAATTTATATAAAACTTCTTTAGAAAAATGAACCTTTGACTTCAATTTATTCCAAATATCATTAAACCTATCATTCATGTTTATAAATGTTAAATCAACATTATCTTTAAAATCTATTAAAGTTAGTTTTAATTTTTCTTGTTGTTTTTTAGTTATATCACTATGAAGTATATAGAATTTATAATAATATTTCTTATTAGCATGTTCCATTAAAGAATAAAACGCTGTAGAAGCTGGAATGACATAATTAGTATCAAAACAAAACATAATTGGTATAACTTCTTTTTTCATTTTAAAAAATTTCTCCTTTTCAACTCTTTTACAATAATTATATAAAATATGGGCATTAATACACTTAATAAATATGGACTAATGTACTTATATAATATAATAAAAACAATAAACAATAGTAATAGTATTAAAAGATAAATTAATCTATATAAAACAAAATGTAATTTATATAAAAATAAATCCATGTTTATCAATAATCTAAAATAGTATGTTAAAAAAAATTTTAAATTAAATTTATTATACATATTTATAAATAATTTATATCTATTAAACACATCATTTTTATCATCAACTGACATTTCAGATAAATCGTTAAATACTTCATTATTATATATATTATATGTATCATTTAAGATATCCTTAATAATACCCTTAGGAATTTTAAAACTTTCACTAATTCCACCACCACGATGTTTTAATGAAATATTTGGTATTAATAGTATTTTATTATTCAAACGGGTAATTTTTAAAAACCATGACCAATCCTCTATTAAATGATATTTTTCATCCATATAATTACAATTTTCAAAAAGAGATTTTCTATATGCTGTAGCTCCGGGAGCAAATATAGGTCCCTTTTTTAATAATTTATTTTGTTCTTTAGTATTAAGTTTATTAAAGAGTTCTATGTTTTCTTTATGGGGGAATTTATTATCGCCATTTAATTTTTCATCACATAATAAGCATATTGAACTTATACAATTAATTTCATTTTCTTTTTCAAATATTAAATTCATATTTGATATAACTTTAGAATTATATAAAACATCATCTGCGGCAAATATATATATATACTCTCCTTTTGCTATTTTTAATGCTTTATTTAATGTTTTAACTGTACCTATATTTTGTTTATTAATTACAATTTCAATATTCTTAATGTTATCATTTTTTTTCTTATTAATATAATTTAAAACTTTTTTAGAATCAAAATCAATTGAAAAATCATCACATATTATTAACTCAATATTTTTATAATCTTGTATTAAAATTGAATCTATAGCCTCAAAAATATATTTAAACTGATTAAAATGAGTAAGTATTATACTCCATAATTTATTTTTTTGCATGTTTTCTCCTTAAAAATAATAATAACTTAACTGTTAAACTTGATATAAAATAATTAATAACAAAAATAAAAAACATTAAAAATTTATTATTACAATATGTACAAGAAATCAAATTTAATATAATCCATAAAATTAATAAAATTAATTGAAATAAAAATTTTTTATAATTAAATTTAAATGAATAATTATAAAAGTTATAAATTTTATTTCTTATATAGTTTTTCATTTTAAATATAATTTTTTTAATATTTCTTCTAATAATTATAATAATATACCACCATTTACTAAATATTATTTTTCTATTTTTTGTTTCATATGTATTCTTATTTTCAGGAATTTTATTTGTTATAAAATATAAATAATTTCTATAATCATCAATAAGTTCTTTTTGCTCTTTAAAAGAAAATAAATTTAAATTTTTTAGCGTATAATCCTCTTTTATCTTTAAAATATCACTGTAATAAACCTTTTGTACATTAGAAACTATTTTTTTATTATCACTTTTTGATACCCCTCCATCTCTATGGCATAATGATGTAAAGTCTTCATATATTATTTTTTTGCCTTTTAAAGATAAATCAAGCCATAAACTGAGGTCCTCAACTAAAACATAATTATCAGGGATTAAATCATTATTATTAATTAAAGTACTCCTATATGCGGTAGATCCAGCAGCATAAATACACTTTTTACATAATGCTTTAAAAATATCAATTGGTTCCATAGAATTTAATTTCAATGCTTCATCAACATCAACATAATTTGAATGTATTTTTTTGAAATTTTCATCATATAAAATACATTGAGAAGATATAATATCAATGTTTATATTATTATTAAAAGCTAAAATAAAATTGCTTAATACATACTTATCATATAATTTATCATCAGCTGCAAATATTAAAAAATAATTCCCAGTAATTTGTTTTAATGATAAATTTATAATTTTAACTGTGCCAATATTTTTTTTCAATTTTAAAAATTTTACTTCTATATTTTTTCTTTTCTTTTTTATATAATTATCAACTTTTGAAATATTTAGGTCTGAACCATCATCACAAATTATCAACTCTATATTTTGATAATCTTGAGATAATATAGAATCTAAAGCTTCATTAATATAATTTTTTTGATTATAATACAATAAAATTATACTAAATTTTTCCATAATAACTCCACCATTCTTTATTTGTTTAACATAAATTCTTTATATTCATCACACACTTCTTTACCACCTATTTTTTGCACAACCCCATGTTCTATCCAAACAACCTTATCACATAATTTTTTAATAGAATTCGCTGAATGTGAAACATATAATACAGTTGTTCCACCATTAATCATACTCATCATCTTATTTTCACTCTTTGTTTGAAATGCTAAATCGCCAACAGAAAGTATTTCATCAACAATTAATATTTCAGGATCTACTATCGTAGCTATACTAAATGCAAGTCTTGCTACCATACCAGATGAAAAATTTTGAATTGGAACATCTAAAAAATCTTTTAGTTCTGAAAATTCAACAATTTCATCAAATTTTGAATCAATTAATCCTTTAGAATACCCCATTACTGCTCCATTTAAATAAATATTTTCTCGAGCAGTAAGTTGAGAATCAAATCCAGCACCGAGTTCAATCATTGGACAAATGTTACCATAAACATTAACTTTTCCTTTTGTAGGTTTCATAACTCCTGCAACGACTTTTAAAAGTGTTGATTTACCAGCACCATTTGAACCAATAAAACCAACAACTTCACCTTTTTTAATGTTAATATTTACATCTTTTAAAGCCCAAAATTCATTTTTAACTTTTTTCTTATGTTTACCTATATCAACAAACCATTGTTTTAAAGAAAATCCTTTTTCAATACCAAGGTTAAATTTCATGGAAACATCTTTAATTTCAATCATATTATTATTTTCCATAATACCTCCCTAAACATAATATATAAATTTATCTTGTTTTTTCTTAAAGATAAATATGCCTAATAAAAATACAATAATTGCTGAAACAGCACAACCTGCAAACTGGCCTAAAGTTGGAGTATTATGATACAAAATAATAGTTCTTGCAAAATTAATAAATTGATATAATGGATTAAATTTTAAAACAAAAGCAAACGTTGGATTTAACATCTTTATATCATACATTATCGGAGTCAAATACGTCCAAACAGTAATAATAATTCCATAAATATAAAACATATCTCTTAAAAAAACTGATATAGTTGATAAAATAAATCCCATTCCTACTGTAAATAAAAATAAACAAATAAATGAATAAGGTAAAAGTATATGTTGCCAACAAAGACCTGTTCCTGTAGCGATTATTACAACATAAAGTGGAATTAATGTTAATAAAAAGTTAATACCTACAAACAAACACTTTGATAGAGGAAAAATATATTTTGGAATATAAACCTTATTAATTAAACTAAAATTACCTACTACACTACTCATTGCAAGATTACTAGCTTCACTAAAATAATTAAAATAAGTAAGTCCAATTAATAAATAAGCAAGATAACTAACTCCTGGAGTTGAAAATTTAAACACATTTGAAAAAACTATTGCCATAACTGTCATCATTAAAACTGGATATAATAAACTCCATACAATACCTAATACACTTCTTTTATATTTAACTTTAAAATCTCTTGAAACTAATTGTTCTAATAAAAAAGAATATTTTTTATAAACATATTTTAAATTATTAATTACTTTCTTCATTAAATCAAATCCTCTTAATAATTATACTAAAATAAATTAAATGTAGCAAGTTATATAAAAAAAAGAAATAAAAAAATATTAGTTACTTGCTAATATTTTTCTATTATTCTTTTTATTTCATTATTTATATCACTTAAAAGTATATAATCATTAAAACCATCTTCTATATAATGTTTTTTAATATTTTCTTTATTACTATCAAGCATTACAATAACTGGTATATTAAAATTATCTATTTCTTTCATTTTATTTAATGTAACAAGTCCAGACATTTCTGCCATTTCATCAGATATTAATATATAATCATATTTCTTACCAAATTTTATTTTATCTACAGCATCTTGTCCATAATATAATACAGAGTATGTTATATTTTTTCTTGTTAAAGCACTTTTTAATTTAGTTATTAATTTTTTATCTTGAGAAACTATTAATACTTTTTTATAATCATTTATAATATTTTCATATTGAGAAAGGATACTACTATCTTTATCATGATATACTCTTTGATCTATAACAAGTTGAAATTCAGTTCCTACTCCAATATCAGATTTAATCATTAAGTTACCACCCATAAGTTTAATAACTTTTTGGCATAATTTAACATTATATTCTTTTTTTTGTAAATTTTCTAGCTCATTTTTATCTAAACTACCAGTAGAAGATAATATTTCATTTATTTTATCAATAGTCATACCAGGACCACTATCATTTATAGTAAATATTATTCTACATATATCATATTTTTCAATTAAATTTACTTTAAATTCTACAAATCCTTCATTAGTTTTTTCAATTGAATTATTAAGTAGTGAATACAAAATATGTTTTAATTTCATATCATCACCATATAAAATTAAATCTTCTTTAGGATAAGTATATTTAAATTCAATATTTTTTTTGTTTTCTAATTTTAATTTAGTTGTTAAATCACTACATAATTTAACAATATTATATTTTTTCTCAATAATATTTAGCTTTTGAGCATCAAGAGATGATACATTCATAATATTATTAATTGAAAAATCAAGTTGCTGTGCCATATTATTTATAGCAACCATACCAGCTTTAATTTTATTAATATCTTTTTCATCTTTAATTTCTGCATACACAGTTTCTATATTTTTAAGAGGATTTCTACTTTCTTGAGTAATTTCAAATAAGAAATTATATTTATCTTCATAATTTTGTTCCATAATTTCTTTATTCTTATATAATTCATTTAGCATTTTTATATCTGGATTTTCAATTGTAAAATACATTAAAAATGTTACAAAAGTTTCCATAGGTATCATTAAAGTTAGTTCTGGATTAAAGTATTGAACAATCATTGTTATTAAACCTAAAGCTATAAATGAAAATACTGGTGTATATTTTTTGGATTTAATATATTTATAATTTCTAATAAGTAGATATATCCAAAATAATATTAATGCTCCACTTAATAAATAAACTAGATTTGCACTTGGACCATAAGTATAATTAACTCCTTTTATATATAGTGGTAATATTGTTACTAAAAAAATACTAACTATCATAATTAGAATAGTAATTTTATGCATTAACTTAGTTTTCTTTAAATATTCATCATTATTATTAAGCCTATCTTTCATACAAATAGTAAATATGTAATATGTAAATTCTAATAACCAAATAATAAAATAATATAATATAAATTTAAGAATAAATACCGCAATACTAGGGTTAATTTCTTTTAACATTCTTATTGCTAATGTAGCAGGAAATATTTCAATAATTAAACCAAAAAAGTTAATAATTATTAATTTTTTATAGATATTATTTTCATCAGTAACTAATCTTTTTTTAGTAAAATAAATTATTAAAAGCATTATACTATAAAATAAACTAACTATAGAAAAAAATATATTATCTGACATACTACCACCTATTATTAATATATCATTAATTTTAAAAGATGTAAATTAATAAAAAAATTAATGATCTATTTCAATCATTAATTTATTATTTTTTTAATACTCTTACAGTACCTTTTTCATAACTAATTGGTTCATTTTCAATAGTACTAGTAAACATTTCTAATGCATGATAATCTACTTTTCCAAGTGGTGTACGAGGAAGTGATGAAGGATAAATTACAACATAATTTGGTCTTTCATATTCTTCTAAAGAATTATTAATATAATCTAATAAAAGATTAGTACATTCTTCATTAGTTTTACCACATAAATCATCAAATGTTGCATATAATACAACTTTATCTTGATTATGATTAATTTTACATAATTTAATGAAATCAAGTTTTTTTATTTTTTCAGCAAGAAGAATTAAATTTACTTCATGACTATTTATTTCAATAGGTTTTTGATCTCTATCAAGAACAAATAAACTACCTGTATCATGTACAAAACCAAAGTCTTTTGTATCATACCATCTTACACCATTTTTATCAGTATAAATAACTTCATCAGTTAATTTTTTATTATTATAATATCCATTCATCATCGCTGGTCCAGTAATAAAGATTCTACCTGGTTTATTATAAGTTAAATCATTAAAACTACTATCTTTAATCATAACATTATTAAATGGAAGTGGAAGTCCTGAAGAACCAACCATATTACAATTTGGATGAGCAACTGTAAAACACGAATCCATTTCACTTGCTCCAAAACCTGCTTCTTGAGTAAGACCAGTAACTTCTTTAAAACGATTTACTTGATTTATATCTGGTCTTTCACCACCAATAACAACTTTTTTTAAATTTTTTGTCATTTTTTCTATTTTTTCAGGGTCGTTATATAAAACTGAATCCCATAAATATTGACTCCATATACCATAATTAGGTTGATGTTTTTCTAAATATTTTGGTACACTTTCATAAGATAAATCCATTTCAATAATATTTTCAACACCAAGACTCATAGCCATACCAATAATATCTGCATCCCAGAAAGCTAAAAATGGTGGAACTAGTGCTAAGTTAGTTTGACCTCTTTTTAGGCCAAGCTCAGCAATATCATGCTGTTTTGCAAGAGCATTATTAGCATCATGAGAAAGTAATATTGCTTTACTTTCGCCAGTTGTACCACTTGTTAAAGATATGTTTGAAGGTAAGCCCTTTTCATATACACTTTCAAGTTCTCTACGATAAAATGCTCCATAAGATAAAAAGTCATTATACTCTATTGCATTATCAACCATTATGTTTTTCATTTTATTATTTAATTTAAATAACGCTATTTTAAATCTTTCAATATTTAATGCTGGTGTTGAATTTGTTACAGGTAAACGAAGTTTCTTAACATTTTTAAATTCATTTTCATTTAAAACTTCAGAAATATTTGGTTCTAGTATATCTAAAAACATAATTAATCTTGGATTTAATAGTTTTAAATGTGAATATAATTTATTTTTATCTTCAAGAAAACTTAAATGCGAAGTAATTGCTCCAACATAAGCGCAAGCATATTTAAATGCAATAAGTTCAGGTGTTGATAAAGATATAGAAACTACAATATCACCTTTTCCAATACCCATAGCCTTTAAAGATTTAATAATATTATTTCGCATTTCAATAAATTCTTTATTAGTAATTCTTTTAAGACCACGATTGTTAATTATATAATCATTTGGATAGTCTTTATTACATAACTCCTCATAATCCGCTTGATTCATTTTAGGCAAACTTTCCTTCATTTTTTCAGGATTATACCATTGTTCCCATATTCTATCTTCCTGAATTACACCAGTTATTGGTCTATTTAATTCAAATTTTTTATCATTATTGATAATATCGTTTTTACTCATTTCCTAAAATTCCCTTTCAATAAGCACATATATTTTACCATAAAATGTTAAAAAGTAAAGTTATAATTCTTTTATTCTTTTAAACATAAAACATACGAAGATAATACACTAAAAACTATAATCATTGACATTGAATTTAAAATATTTCCAGTTAAATAAGAACAAAATATAAAAATTACAATTAAAAGTATATTAATAAAATTATTAAAATTAAATTCCTTAAACAATTTAAATAACGTATACAATAGTATTAAAGGATAAACAATTAATAAAATAATCATTCCAATTATACCAAAAGCATAATATTGAACTAAAAAATCTTGTTCTAAATTAACTACATTTTGTACTCTAGTATTAGATATACCGAATAAAATATCATATTTATTATTATTTATTTTGATTATTCTTTTAATAATAGATTTTTCCATATAGCGATAATTAATTTTACTTTCTTCAGTATTATTTATAAAATTAATCCAAAAATCTGGATCATATTCATATGAATAATAAACTTTATAAAAAAAATCAGGTATTAAATTAGGATTAGCATTTAATTCAATATATTCTTGCTTAGTTAAATTATTATTTATATTATTATCATCTATATTAAATTCATTTAAATAACTTTCTTCATTATTTTGATAATAATTTAATTCAATATTTCTATTTTGATAAGGACTTATTGGTAAAATAGCTATCCACATAATAATTATAAAAATTAATAATAAACTTTTTTTATTAAACTTTTCTTTTTTAATTATTACAAAAAATATATAACTTATTAAAATAAAAATAAATACTAAAAGACCACCCAAAGAAGAAACTCTAGTTCCAAGCATTAACATAGAAATAGAAATCAAAAAAATATAAATTATTGCTTTAATATTATCTTTTATAAAAATATAAGAAAAAATAATTAATAATATTATTAAAGTTAAAGCAACTTGATTTGCATATACAAAATATCCTTTACTTGCACTATTAACATAATAAATATTTTTATTCCATTCAAATATATTATATTTAATTAAAAATTCTCCATAACTTGAATAAGATATTTTAAAAATATTTGTAATTATAATAGATAAAGTAATAATTAATGTCCAAATTTTAAAAATTAATATATAATCTTTTTTATTAAGTTTTTGATAATATAAAGAAAATATTAAAGTTACTAGCATAATTAATTTTAAAATAGTAAATAATTCACTAACAAAATTATAATTAAAATTATTAGGAAATAAAGATACAAAATTTTGATTGTGATAGTAATTTATTATTAAATAAATTGTACATATAAAATAATAAAGTATTAACCATTTAACTTTTTTTCTTGAATCTTGATATAAAAATATTGTTGTAATAAGTATTATTAAAATAATTAATATTCTTATTAAAGTAGTTATTCTACTATGAAAAAAAATGCAATCAAAAATTGGACTAGTACTTAGAAAAATAATAGTCACTATTTTTAAAATTTTTTCATATATACTATTTTTTTGATTTTCTCTTTTTTTCATATAATATATCCGTATTTGCAACTATATATAATAGAAGTGTCATTAAAATTAAATAAACTATTATAGCTATTTGATTATCTCCAAGTACATAGAAAATTGATACTGCAGAAAATAAAACATCTATTCCATATATTATTAATATTGTAACTTTTGGAGAAAATTTCATTTTTAAAAGTTGATGATGTAAATGATTTTTATCAGGTTCTCCAATACTTTTATGATGAATAAGTCTTCGAAGTATTGCAAATAATGTATCAAAAATTGGCACTGCTAAAATAACTATTGGAATAACTAAAGATGTAAATGTGGCACCTTTAAACCCTAATAAAGAAATTACTGCAATCATAAAACCTAAAAATGTTGAACCACAATCTCCCATAAACACTTTTGCCGGAGGAAAATTATGTGTTAAAAAGCCAAGAGTTGAGCCAAGCATAATAATACACAAAATTATATCAAGGCCATCCATTTTATTTAAAATAAGAGCAATTATGGCAATAGTAATAAAATATATTGAACTTATACCAGCACAAAGACCATCTAGCCCATCAATTAAATTAATAGCATTAATTGCTCCCACTATAAAAAATATTGCAATTATTTGGTTAATCCATGTAGGTAAAAATAATTTTAAACCTAAAATGGATATTTCACTAAAATATAATTTACCATAAAAAACTACAATTGATGCAACAATAATATGAATAAGTATTTTAGTTTTAGAGCTTATAGGCTTAATATCATCAAATACACCCAATAAGACTAATATAAATGAAGATATTAATATTGATATCATTTGAGTAGTAACGCTTCCATACATAATATAACCAAATAAAAAAGCACTATAAATTGCAAGACCACCAAGCCTTGGCATTGGTTTTTTATGAACTTTTCTTGCATTTGGCATATCTAATGCATTTACATGAACTGCAAGTTTTTTTGTTACAAAAACCAAAACAAAACTTACAAGATAAGTTATTATTAATATTTCTAGTATATTATAGTTATTGACTACTAAATTCATATTAACACCTAAAATAATTTTACAAGATTTATTAATAAAAGTCTATATTTTAAGTTTTTTTTTTAAACATATTTTATCTTTTAAAAAGTCTACGAGTATATTCTTCTTTAATAAGAGGAGCATTTACATTTTTTTTACTATGAAGACTAGAATACTCTCTTTCAAAACCATCAAGACAATCTGAAATTTTTACTAAACATTCATATATTAACTCATTCCTTTGATTTTCAGTAATCATTTGAGTAGTAATATAATTAAATCTATCTCTATCGATTCTTTCAACAATATGTAAATAATCATGTGATGTTTTTTGAACTAAAATAGCTCCATTCCAAAACAAATAGCCATTTCCTATACCTACAGCTTCACAATCTTTTCTAGGGACAATCAAATGATGAAAACTTAATTGCTTAATATTTTTAAAATCATAACCCATAAAATCATAACCAAGTTCTTTTAAATTATAAATTTGGATCATAGCTTTAGTTACATCTTTCATAAATTACCCCACATAACACACAACTTACTATTATTTTATCACAAAACAAATTTATTTAGAATAAAAAACACATTATATGTTGATTATTTTTTTAAAATAGTGCTATAATACCAAAGGAAAAACGGGTGAAATTATGGAAAAAAGAAATATTGCAATAATAGCACATGTAGACCATGGTAAAACAACTTTAGTAGATGAAATAATTAAATATACTGGAACATTTAGAGAAAATGAAGATATCTCTAATTTAAGTATGGATACAAATGCTATTGAAAAAGAAAGAGGAATTACAATACTTGCAAAAACTACATCAGTAAATTATGATGGTTACAAAATAAATATTCTTGATACACCAGGACATGCTGATTTTGGTGGTGAAGTTGAAAGAATAATGAAAATGGTTGATGGCGTTCTTTTAGTTGTAGATGCTTATGAAGGTCCTATGCCTCAAACAAGATTTGTTTTAAAAAAAGCTTTAGAATCAGGATGCAAACCAATTGTTGTAATTAATAAAGTTGATAAACCAACTCAAAGAGTTGAATCTGTTGTTGATGAAGTTTTAGAATTATTCTTAGAACTAGGTGCTACAGATGAACAAATTGATTTTAAGGTAGTTTATACTTCTGCCGCTAATGGAACTAGTTCACTATCTAATAAACCTGAAGATCAAGAAAAAGGCTTTAAATGTTTACTTGATTTAATAATATCAGAAATACCTGAACCTATAGGTGATGAAAATAAACCACTTCAATTTCAACCTGCACTACTTGATTATAATGATTATGTTGGAAGAATTGGTGTTGGTAAAGTGTTTAATGGAAATATTAAAGTTGGACAAATGGTTAATTGTTTAAGACTTGATGGAACAGAAAAATCATTTAGAGTACAAAAATTATTTGGTTATGTAGGACTTAAACGAGTAGAAATTGAAAGTGCTACAGTTGGTGATATTGTTGCTGTTGCAGGCCTTGAAGACATTTGTGTTGGGGAAACTTTAACTGAAGTTAATCATCATGAAGCCTTACCTATTTTACATATTGATGAACCTACCCTTCAAATGACTTTTGGAGTTAATACTTCTCCTTTTTCTGGAAAAGATGGTAAAATCTTAACATCAAGAAAAATTGGTGAAAGACTATTTAAAGAAACTCAAAAAGATGTAAGTCTTAAAGTTGAACAAATAGACAGTGAAAACTTTATGGTTTTAGGTCGTGGTGAACTTCATTTATCTATTTTAATTGAAAATATGCGTCGTGAAGGTTTTGAACTTGAAGTATCTAAACCAAAAGTTATTATTAAAGAAATTGATGGTGTAAAATGTGAACCTTATGAAGACTTACAAATAGAAATTACAGATGAATATATGGGTGGTGTAATCGAAGAATTATCTCAAAGAGGAGCAATTATGGGTAATATGACTCATTTAGGTAATTTAATTCGAATAAACTATGAAATTCCTTCAAGAGGGCTTATTGGTTTTCCAACAAATTTTATGACTCTTACTAAAGGTTATGGTATAATGAATCATACTTTTAAAGAATTTAAAAAAGTAGAAAACATTAATATTGGTGAAAGAAAATTAGGTGTTCTTGTGGCAAGTGAAAATGGTAAAGCTACAGCTTACTCTCTTGGTGCTCTTGAAGACCGTGGTGTAATGTTTATTGAGCCTAATGAAGAAGTTTATGAAGGTATGATTGTCGGAGAGTGCAATAAAGATAATGATCTTGCTGTTAATGTTGTAAAAGGTAAAGAACTTACTAATACAAGAAGTGCATATTCTGATAAAACTGTTGTTTTAAAAAGGCCAAGACCATTTACTTTGGAATCTGCTTTAGACTTTATAAATCAAGATGAACTTGTAGAAATAACTCCAAATCATATAAGAATGAGAAAGAAAATTCTAAATACTGAACTTAGGAAAAAATTTGATGCTAGAAAATAGCATCTTTTTAATGCAAAAAAAAAGAAAGTTTTATAAACTTACTTTAAATTTTAATGGTAACCCGTAGGGGTTTCGAACCCCTGAATGCCACCTTGAGAAAGTGGTGTGTTAAACCCCTTCACCAACGGGCTAAGCCATTAATAAAATATCATATTTTTTCTTAATTGTCCATAGAATAATTATCAAAATATCCAGAAATATAAACTACAGGTGTTCCTTTATCACCAGAACCTGAAGTTAAATCACAAAGTGAACCAATTAAATCAGTATACCTTCTTGGCGTTGTTCCTTGAGATGCAATAGTTCCTTTTAAATTAGCATCTTTTTGTTTAATTTCATTTTTTATTGCTTCATTTAACTCATCACCTGAAAGGTCTGCAAATTTATTATCCGAAATATATTTTAATTTTATTTCATTTGGACTACCCTCAAGACCTTTTGTATAAAATGGTGAAACAACTGGATCAGCAAGTTCCCAAATACCTCCAACAGGATCTTTAAATGCACCATCACCATAAATCATTACTTCAATATCTTTTCCCGTTTTCTCTTTTAATTTTTTTTGAATATTATCCACTAACATTTGAGCATTACGTGGAAATAATTTAACTTTCTCTTCAGTAGATCTATTTGAACCAAGTAAACCATATTTTTCATTATATCCACTTCCATTAACAGGTTCAGTTAAAATATCATCAAGGCCTAAAATTATTCCATCACTATTTTCTTTTAATGTTTTTTTCGTATCAAATCTAGTATGAATATCACAAACCAAAACATCTTTTTCATAATTAAGTATTTTTTTAGGATCATTTGCAAGTATTATTTCAATTTCACAGCCCTCTTTTTTAGCTAAATCTTTGTAAAAATCCACCATATTTACACCAGTAAATAAATGTTTAAAGTCACCAAACTTTTCATAATAAGTTTTTTCATCAATAATATCAGTATATGGATTTATACCACTTTCTTTTAATTTTTGCTTATCCATTATGTCATTACCTACTTCATCTGATGGATATGATATTTGAAGTGTTATTTTATCCATTGCTCTTGCTACTGCTGATAAAAGTACAGCAAATCTATTTCTTGATAAAATTGGAAAAACTAAACCAATATGATTTGTTTTAAATTTATTTTTAATATCTAATGCAATTTCATCAACTGTAACATAATTGCCCATACTTATTCCTACTACAGCTTCAGTTATAGCTACAATATCTTTATTATGAAATGTAAAGTTTTCACTTTCACTTGCTTTTAAAAGACTATCAACAACAATATTCTCTAAATTGGAATTTTCCTTAATTATAGGAGTTCTAATCCCTCTTACAACTGTTCCTACATATCTCATTTCTATCACCCTATAATAATTATATTATATAAAAAAAGTTTATACAAATTATTTGCATAAACTTTACACTTTTAATCTAAATCTTTTCTTGCAAGTATTTGAGCTGGTGTTGTATTAATTATTTTAAGTATCGGAAGAAGACCAATAATTAAATTAAAAATATAAATAATTATTATACTTAATAATATAATATTTATATTAACTAAATAATTCATCTCAACATATCTTATTGTCTGAAGTGTTTTTAGACAGTATGCCATAAATAATACTCCCGGAACACATGTAATCGTAGTAATTGCAATTATTTCTCCAGAAAACATTTTACATATATCAAATTTTTTAACACCTATAGCTCTTAAGACACCAATTTCCCTAATTCTTGATAAATATGATGAACGAATCATTAAATAGATTTCCATAAATGAAATAAATAAAATTACTGCACTAGCTATAAGGCCAGAATTTACGCTTTCTTTTTTAGACTCAATATACTCACTTTTTGCAAAATCATAACTTGATTTTATATTTAATTTTTCATTATTAAATGATGTAATTACTTTTTCTTCATCACTTGGCATAATAGATAAATTACTAGATTTTTCAATTAAACTATATTTAATCATATTATCATTAACTAAATGATTATTTATAGTTTTTGATTCAAAGTATCCTACTACAGTAAGTTTAGTATTATTTATTTTTAAATTAGATTTTTTATTAATAGGATATTCATATTCATTATTAATATTTACTATTACTTCATAATCATTTTCAGGAAGTCTTCCTTTTTTTAAGATATAATCACTAACTGAATTATAATTGTAAATCTTATCACTATTAATAACATTATCATCCATTATATAAACTTCACCATTAGTTTCATTATTTAGACTATCATATAATAGATCAATCATTTCATTTTTACTAATATAAATACTATAATCACCTATATCAGTTATACCAACAATTTTATAACTTTTTATGCTAGATTTAACTTCATAACCAATTAAATCATTATATCCTTTTAATCCTGCTTGAAGACCAGTTCTATTATCTCCCTCAAATAAAGGTTTTAAAACAGAGGTATCCACTACAATTTCATTATTATTTTGAATATTATTACCATAAATTAAATCATCTACATTTAATAAATCATTACTTATTAAAGAACCAGATATATATGAAGTAGCATTCATAGTTTGATAATAGTTATTAAAACTTATATTTAATGTAACGTAAGTGTTTCCTGGTAGAATATAATTTACACCATCAAGATTTTCATATTTTATAAAATTATCAACACTTATTTTAGGTAAAACTACTTCGTAATAATTTTTGTTTTTCTTAATAAAATAACTATCTTTGACATTTAATACGCCAAAAATATTACTTACGCTATACATTATAAATAAACCAGATAAAGCAAAGCCTAATAATAATAATTTTTTTATAAATGAATAATCAAGTATTTTTTTAAACCCATCTTTTATTGAACTAAAACAATTTATTATTGAACTATATTTATGCTTTTCTTTTTTAGTTTCAATATTTTTAAAATCAAAGTCATATTCTTCATAAATTGATTTATCCATTTTTTTATAATGATCATTAATAAGTTCTATATTAGAGTTTTCATCAATTACTTCAATTTTCTCATTACCATTACATTTAATAAATATATTATTATTTTTTACAACTAAAGTTATATTTGATTTTAAGCCTTTATCAGAAAAAATAGTTAATTTATTTGATAATTCTTCTTTATTCTTAAAATCTTTTAAATATATTTTATTATCTATTTTATAATCTAAACTATTTTCTTCAGCATTTTCATAGTCATTTTTAACCTCACCATTTTCAATTTCAATAATTCTATCTGCATAAAATTTAGCAAGATTTATTTCATGAGTAACTAAAATTACTAAGCGATTTTTAGAAATAGCTTTAATAATATTCATTATTTCAATTGTATTTTGGCTATCTAAATTACCTGTTGGTTCATCTGCTAAAATGATATTAGGATCTTTTACTATTGCTCTTGCTATTGCTACTCTTTGTTTTTCACCACCAGAAAGCATTGAAGCAGGTCTATTTTTAAGTCTATCTATTTTAACAATTTTTAAAACATAATTTACTCTTTTACTTATTTCTTCTTTATTTTTTATACCAATCATTTTAAGAGTAATTGCTACATTTTCAAAAACAGTTAAATTATCAATTAAATGATAGTTTTGAAATATATATCCAACATTTAAATTACGAACTTTATCAACATAATGTGAACTTCTTTTAGTAATTCTTTTATCATTAATATAAATTTTACCTTTTTGAACTTTATCTAGTCCTCCAATAACATTTAATAAAGTTGTTTTACCACTTCCTGAGGAGCCTAATAAAGCGACTAAACCAGTATTAGGTAAATTTAATGATGTATTATTAATAACATGTAATTCATTTTTTTTATGACGATTAAAATATTTGTGAGTTTTTTCAAGTTTTATCATCATTATACCTCCTGCCTATATGTACTCATCGCAGATGATTTAAATAATTTTCTTGAATATCTAAATGAAATTAAAGCGCTCATTACAAACATTAATATATAAATTATAATATAATCTTTAATAGTTAAATAATTTGCAAGAGAATTAATCCAATTAATATGCAAAATTTTATTATGAACTAAAAATATAATTAATAAAATCAACAAGTAAACAAAATGATAAATAAAATATAATTCTATGCTTATTAAATTTTTTATAACTTTTTTACTAGCTCCTAAAAAACGGATTGTAGCATAGTAAACATTTCTAGACTTTTCAATTAATCTAATAACAAAATATGCTATAAAGAATAATACAATAAATACTATAGTTGATATAATTACTTTAAAAATCTTTATAATTGATAAAACCTCATCATCATAATTTACAGTTACATCTTTAATAGATAATGCATCAATACCTAAATTATCTAAATTACTTATAACTTCATCTATATTTTTTACATTTGTAACAAAAACTGATGATTGATAGTAATCTTTATTATATAATTTATTATAATCTTCTCTTGATATATAAATATAACCATTATTTTCTTCATAATTACTAAATCCAGTTATAGTATTAAAATTATATTTAGTATATGTTTTAGTTATTTTTAAATCAATATTTTCACTATAATAAATATTTTCAACATTTAAATTAATAATATTATTAATACAATAATTATATTTACAATAATAACTATAATCATACGAAATGTATGCTTCACCTGTAGGTACATTATCAGATATTTTAATATTTAAATCAGTATTTTGATTATTAATTTTTATTTTTAAATTACTATAATTTTTATTAACATTTAATTTTAATTTATTAAATATTTCATCACTAACATAAAAAATGTTCATTCCATAAGAATTTTCATAATAGACATAACCAGTTACTTGAAATTCATAATTATCATTTATTTTTTCATAATAATTATCATCATACAAATTAAATTTTGCGTTTAAAACATCATTTAGTTCAGTTGGATAATCATCCTTATATTTTTTAATAACAACATCAGTATTCTTTAAAGGCATACTACCTTCATCAACATGATTAAGTTCATTTATATTTTTTATTGTACCATAAAAATAATATTCATCGTTATTTAAACTATATTTTGAATCTAAAATAATATCATTTTTTTCAATTTTTTCTACATAAGGTAAATTACTTATTTTTTTATAATCTTCTTCAGTAAAAGGCACTTTATCTTTCTTTTTTATTATAATTCTAGTGTCAGTTAAATCGCTAAAATAATAATTAAATCCATTTTTATTTTCTTCATATTCACCTTTTCTAAATGAAGAATAAATACCTAAAAATGCAAAAATGACTAATGCAAAAACCATTGCAAGTAAAATAAATTTGGGTATAATGTTAAAAGCATTTCTTATTCCTAATCTTATTTTATTAAAAAATGTTATATTTTTATAATCATATATACAAGGCTTTGAATTTTCATAATCTTTTATTTGAATATCTTCACGAACTAACCCATCATGCATTTCAATTTTTCTTGTAGCATATTTTTCAAATTGTTCATAATTATGAGTTACTACAATAACAAGTTTATCTTTAGCAACTTCAAAAAGAAGTTTTACTACGCTTTGAGCAGATCTTGTATCTAAATTACCTGTTGGTTCATCCGCTAAAATAATTGGTGTGTCTTTTGCAAGTGCTCTAGCTATCGCAACTCTTTGTTTTTGACCACCAGAAAGTTTTGATACTTTAGTGTTTCTATAGCGGTATAAATCAACTTTCTTAATAAGTTCAATTACTTTAGCTTTTATATCTTTTTTATTAAATCCATTTAAAAGAAGTACTAATTCAATATTTTGATAAACTGTATAACTATTAACTAAATTAAAACTTTGAAAAATATTTGCAACATATGTTTTTCGATAATGTTCAATATCTTCATTACTATAATGGCTTGTTTCTTCACCATTAATATACATTTGACCTTCTTCATAAGTGTCTAAACCAGAAAGAACATTTAATAATGTTGATTTTCCACTTCCACTTTCACCAGTTATAATAACAAACTCCCCTAAATTAAATTCAAGTGAAATTCTAGAAAAACCAGATGCTACAATTCCTTTGTTATAATAAAATTTACTTACCCCTTTTAATTTTAAAATTGGCTCTTTTTTATTCATATTATCTCCTAAAAAAATTATACTATAAAAAAACCAAAAAAGAAGATTTACCTTTTCTTCTTTTTCTTTGGTTTATCTTCTATAATATTATAAGTTTCATTTTCTGTTTTAATCTCTTTTATTTCATTTATATGATCTTTTTCACTAATTTTTTTATTTTCATTATTAGATACTTCTTGTTTATTTTTTTTACGTTTTTTAGAGTTTTTTGAAATAAATATTATTAAAGATAAAATTGTTGATAATGCAAATGCTAAAGTTGAATATATTAATAAATTGTTTTTATTTTCCAACTCTTTAATATAACTATCATCATATTTTATTGCACTGTTATCTTTAGTATCAAATAAATATAATCCTTTTTCATTAGTTTCAACATTGATAGCTTTAATTATGCGATATCTATTACTATCATCTAATTGTAAACATTCAATAGTATTTTCTCCAATAGATATAGTACTTTTTTCATACCCTTTAATTTCTTCATCCATATTAAGTGGATATAATGTTAGTTGGCCAAAAGAAAGTTCAATATATTTTAAATATGTACCATCTTCATAAATAAATAAAGAAATATTGCCATTTTCATCTTTAAGACCAACTAAAGTAAAATCAGTTATTTCACTATAAAATGCCGGAATTTCCATTTCATTTATTGTAATAGTTTTTTCTATATAACTATTTGGTTTAGTAAGTAAACTACTAATTTTTACAACAGTATATTTTTTATCTTCAATTGTAACATCAATTGGATTTTTATCGATTACTTCAACATTTAATTTATAAGTTTTTTCACTACCATTTTCAGCTACTACTACTATATTAAATGAATTTGTACCAGCACTTACATTTAAAGAGCCATCACCATTTACTTTAGCTTTATTATCTTCAGCTATAGCTGTTACTTTTATTTCTGTTACATCTTCATTTACACTTACTGTATACTCTGTTACATCTTTGTTAAATTCAGGATTTAGTTCACTTCCCTCAACAGTTAATGATTTTAAATTATTATTGTTTGATAAACTTGATTGATATTCTGCATAAGTAATAACTTTTACGTTTCTTTTACCATTAGTTACACTAAATACACTTTCATCAAAACCAATTACAGAAGATGCATCAATATAAAATGAAGCTGAACCACTTTTTTTAGCTTTAAAAGTATAACGATAAGTAACGGACTTAGTATTTGCATTTTGAACAACACCTGCATAATGAAGTTCTACATCACTTGACACTAATGTAAATATATTTTTATCATAATTTAAATTATATTCCCATGAACCCAATGCAGATGATGAAGAAATAGTAACAGAAACATTTACATTATTTCCTACAATAACTTGTGATGCACTAGTATTTACACTTATCGTAGCACTTGCTGCATTAACAGAACTAATAAATAGAAATAAACTAAATATGAATGTTAATAATTTTAAAACTTTTTTCATAACTTTTTCCTTTCTAACTAATTGTTGTATATCCTAAAATATATTTTTGTATTTTTAATAAATCCTTGATATCAATTAAACCATCACTATTAACATCTGCTGCTTTACTATAACTTCCTGCAAGATTTAAATATCCTAAAATATGTTTTTGTACTTTTAATAAATCTTGAATATTAATATTTCCATCACCACTAGGATCACCTTTTAAAGAAACCGTATATATTTTTGTATCACTTCCATTAGTAATGGTTATTTCATCTCCTGTAAAAAGTTTTCCACTATTTTTATTTTTAACTTCTATTTTTACGGAAGATGAACTCTTTTTAAGTAAATCAGTAAAAGCTTCAATAGTATAACCCGCACTTAATAGAAAAGTATTATCACTAACTGGTACACCACTACTTGCTACAATGTCTTCAACTAAGGCAGTAACTCCTTCCGTTTTAATTATATTTATCACATAATCTTGAGTCTTTTTATTTTCGGCAGTAACTTTTATTTTAATAACTGTTTTATCCGAAGTTAAATCATTTGTACCAACACCTTCAACAGTTGCTTTATCATTAATAGTTTCTGCACTTATATTTACACTATTTATATTTGAACCAACATAATAGTTATATTCAAATGTATCATGACTAAAGCCGGATAGTTCATTATTATTTACTTTAAGTGATTTTAAATGATTATTTGGATTACCTCCATTTGGAAGACTTGCTTGTTTTTCTGGCATATTTTCATACACTGGAATAACAAATTTAAATGCGACTGATGAAAGTAATTCCATATCATTATATCCATTATAAGTAATACTTGCTTCATTAGCAGCTCCCCTAATATTTGTCATATATTGATGTGCATAAGGAGCATACTGTGAATAAGAACTTGTATTAAATTTTTGAAAATAAGTTGTATTTTGTCCTTTAGAAATATATTTATCAGTAATATAATTTGCTCCACCTGTAATAGCTTTATCTAAAGTAAGCCATGGTCTTAAATAACTTGTACCAGATACTGCCCAAACAAGGCCATCATATGCACCAGTAAATGCTCCAATATTATATGGATTATAAACTGGACTATATGTATTATCATTTAAAGTTATAGTTTGTCCCTTTAAAGAATAACCAGAATAATTTCCACCTGTTTCTTGTTTTATTCTACTTGCAAGATAAATAGCATTTGCATTATATGTACTACCTGCATTATAAATAACGTTTGACTTTTCTTGAATGTCTTTACCATTTAACACCGCATTTATAGCATCAACTGTCTGATAACTAGAATCAAATGAAAGTTTTTCAAACATAAATATATATCTTTCATCTAAAAAGTTTCGAGGATCAAAATAATATGCAACAACTTCGCTATTTGCAGCATACCAATCTTTTCCTTCTTTAACTGTAAATGTATCTGTTAAATAATCATAACTGGAACTTTCTGTTGAAAAATATCCTTGATAACTTGATTGAATTAAACTTTTTCCAACAACGCTTTCTTTTTCTACAGCAACATCAAAAGGTAAATTAGTTTTGTCAGCCTCAAAAGTCCAGTTAGGAAATTTTTCTTTAAGTGCACATAAACCATTCCAATAAGTATTTGGAAAACCTAAATTTTCCATTTCTTTTTCACAATCTGTTGTTGCTGTTGAGGGAGTTTCTTCAACGGTAACTAATGTAACATAACTTGCACAGACATATCCTACATCAGTTCCTGAATAATATATTTTATACCAACCATCTAAGCAACCCTTTTCATTTGGATAAACAGTTGTATCAACTAAATCAAATATAGCACTTACTCCAAGTTTTTTTATTGATGTATAATTAGTACCTGGTCCACTTCTTAAATTTAAATCATTATAGTCTACTCTTAGTTTAGTTAATGCATTTACATAATAATTTGACATAAAAAAGGTAACTAAAATAAAAAATACCATGAATAACTTCTTTTTCATTTTACCACCTTTCTACTTTAATACATTATAACAAATAAAAAATATTATGTAAATTAAATTTAACGTACATACAAATTACTAAACATCTATTTACAAAGAAATAAAAAAATGGTATATTCACATTGGAGGATAACTATGGAAAAAGACTTATTAAATAAAAATGTTGAAGTATTAGTTGCATTTGCTAGAGGTAGTAATGCTGGTTCAACAGTACCTGTATTATTTTTAGGAACTTTTTTAGATTATGATGAGAATTATTACAAAATTAATGCAACAAATTCAAAAATATGTTTTGCAAACCCTGGAATTGTATTAAAGGAATCTAAAAACAAAAGTAATGATGTAGGAAATCTTTATTTGAGAAAAGAATTTGTTATTTACATTAAAGAAGCTTAAATAAAAAAATTTTACTATATAGTAAACTTATAAAACTACTTCCAATTTATTTTGAAAGTAGTTTTTTATATATAAATAAAAGGTTATTTACTAACCCTTTATCCTAATGCAACATCTAAAATCATCATAACAGCAAAGCCAATAATTGTAAAAAGTGCCATTAAATCTTTACATTTATTAGTTTGACTTTCTGGAATTAATTCTTCCACAACAACATAAATCATTGCTCCAGCAGCAAATGAAAGTAAAAATGGTAAAATAAGTCTAACTTTTAAAACTAAAATTGCTCCAATTAAACTGGCTAATGGTTCAACTATTCCAGTTAATGCACCAATATAAAATGATTTTTTTGTACTCATCCCTTCTCTTCTTAAGGGTAGTGATACCGCAGTTCCTTCGGGAAAATTCTGAAGTCCAATTCCTATTGCAAGAATTATTGCCGATATTAGAGTTGCTCCTTCAATATTATATCTTAATGCTCCAAAAGCAACACCAACTGCTAAACCTTCTGGAATATTATGAATACCAATTGATAAAACTAACATAAATGTTCTTTTTATTCTATTACTTCCTTCATGATTTTTAATTATTTTCGGGAAAATTTTATCACCAATATAAAGTAGTATTCCACCACATATAAAACCAAAAGTTACAATTAATGGTGCATTAATTTTTAAACTTTCCGCCATTGTTAATGCTGGTGAAATAAGTGAAAAAAAAGAAGCCGCTATCATTACTCCTGCAGCAAAACCGAGCATAGCATCAAGCAATGTTTTATTTACTTTTTTAAAAGGGAAAACAACTGCAGAACCTAGAATTGTAATTATCCAAGTAAACATTCCAGCTATAAAAGCAAGTAGTACATAATTACAATTTGATAAATAGTTAATCATTATTAAAATAACACCTCATTTTAATATATAACTACTTTTTTATTTTGTTACTTCTTTTTTGTTTCTTTAATAATAGTTACAATTAAACCAAGCGCAATAATAACATATAATAATATGCTTTCAATTCTATCTGAATTTTCATCAAGACTACTAGTAATTTTATCATCAATTTTTTCTAACTTTTTGATAGTATCATCGGCTTTTTCCGTCATATTTAAACTTTTTTCAATTTCATCATAAACTATATTATCTTTAATATTATCTAAAGAAACCTTAGTACAATATCCTTGCTTATAACCTCCATCTTCAATGCCCTGTGACCATACATTTAATTTATTTTCTATAGCTTTATTTTCATATAAACATAAACTATCAGTATATTTATAATTACCATAAATATATGCAACTTTACCATAGCCATTTTCAATAATTTCTTTTTGAAGTAAACTACCATCTACCCAAATCCATGCAAGAGTTCTACCATATTTATCTGTTTTACTACTTTCATATTCAAAAACTATTTCTTTTGCATTTGTAAGCTTATTACATGTAAAATCACTAGCCTCTTTACCAAATGGTTCTTCACTGACATTTGTACTAACAGTTTCAGGCGTATCAATTGCTAAAAATCTAAACTTTATTTCTTCTTTATCCACAATAAAATATGCAGTATCACCATCAACACATTTAGAAAATGTACCTTTTTGAATTGTTGTACTACCATAAACATTATTTATAAATAAAAAACATACAATAAAAATAATAACTTTCTTCATAAAAATATCATAACATAATAAGTTAATAATTTACACAACTAAAAAAATATGCTAGTATAAAAATGTAAATTGTGGTGGTTTTGTGAAAGATGAAGTTTTAAAAATATTTGAGAATAACAAAAATGTTAGCATAACATTTCATAACATAAAAAAATTGTTAAATTCTTCAAAGAAAAAAATTGATGATGAACTTAGAAAAGTTTTATTTGAGCTTGAATGCGAAGGGAAAGTATATTGTGATGATGATGAAATATATCATAATTTTCCCAATAATTTTAGAATAAATGAAATAATTCAAAACAAAGATAGTAAATGTTTTATTCGTATTGGTCAAAATTTTCATGAGATAAAAAATGATAAACTTTCTTCGGCTCAAAATGGTGATATAGTAATATGTAAAAAAAGTAAAGGTAAATCATACGAAGTTGTTAAAATTTTAAAAAGAAGTCGTGGTAAAGTATTATGTTTACTTAAAATAGATGAAAATAATCATCTTTATTTGGAACCCATAAACTCACAAAAAAATATCAAAATTGGTATAAATCGTAAAATTCTTAGGAAATATCCATTGAATCAAAAATTTATTATAAAACTTTATACAACAAAATATGATGAATACTATGATGCCATAATTGATAAAGTAATTGGTGATATTGATAAAATTGAAACAATTGCTATATCAAATGGCTTTTATCCTGAATTTAGCGAAGAAACTATCAAAGAAGTAGAAAAAATACCAAATAAAACTACCGAAAAAGATCTTGAAGGCAGACTAGATTTAAGAAATAAAACAATTTATACTATTGATGATAAAACTGCTAAAGACTTAGATGATTCTATATGTGTTGAAAGGTTAGAAAATGGACATTTTTTACTATATGTAAATATTGCTCATGTTAGTAATTACGTCAAATATGGTGCAAGTTTATTTAATGATGCTTTTGAAAGAGGAACTAGTGCCTATTTATTGTATACTGTCTTTCCAATGCTTCCTCATGAACTATCAAATGGAATATGTTCTTTAAATGAAGGTGTTGATCGACTTACAAGAAGTGTAATCATGGAGTATGATGAAAACGGTAAACAAGTTGATTATAAAATTGTTAAATCTGTTATAAATAGTAAAAAGAAAATGGCTTATGATAAAGTGAATTCTATTTTGGAGGATAATATAATTCCAAAAGGATATGAAAACTTTATTTCACCCCTATTAAATGCTGAATTATTAGCTTTAAAAATTATGAAAAATAATTCTGATGAAGGTACTTTAGATTTTGATAGCAGTGAAAAAGTTTATGTTTATGATGATAACCAACAAATAAAAGATATAACCATAAAAAAACAACAAACATCACAAAAAATCATTGAGTGTTTTATGATTGAAGCAAATTGTACTATAGCTAAAGATTTTTATTATAAAAAGTTACCTTTTTTATATCGTAATCATAATATCCCTGACATAAATAGATTTACAAATACTGTAAAATTAATTAATAATATTGGTTTTAATATAGATAAAATAAAGGATATAAATGACCCAAAAGTTATTCAAAAGATATTAAATAACTTAGCTAACAAAAAAGAATTTCCTATTCTTTCAACATTTATATTAAGGTCAATGGAAAAAGCTAATTATAGCAATGTAAACAATGGTCATTATGGTCTTGCCAAAGATATCTACACACATTTCACTTCACCCATCAGAAGATTATGTGATTTAGTAGTTCATATGTTAATTGATTATTATGAAGAAAAATATCCTAATGAAGAAGAAATAGATAATTTAATGACAATTTTAAACAATATAGCTTTACAAGCATCACTTAAAGAAAAAGATGAAATTAAAGCAGAATATGAAGCACAAAAATATGCAGATGTTATGTATATGACTGATTTTATAGGTCATACATTCAATGCATATGTTACCGATTTAAATGCATCTTATATAAAAGTTCGTACTGATAATATGATCGAAGGAATTATTAGTTTGAATAATATAAATGAAAAATACTATTTTGATGATAAAAAAAAGATAATAAGTTTTGAATCAAATGGATTACAATTATCATTGTGTTCAAATGTAAAAGTTACCTTAATTGAGGCAAACGAAGATGAAAGGACTTTATATTTTTCACTTCCATTTATTTTAAAAAAACAAAAACATGACCAATTACAAAGAAAAAGAGCTTTACATTACAAGTAAGTTCTTTTTTTATTTATTTTGATTATTATAATAATTAAATTCTGATAAATCAATTGCAAGACTTTCAAGTTCTTCATCATTTTCTTCAATTAAAACATTATTAAGTTCAAAAATTAAATTTTCTAAACTATCATAATTATCATAATCAATATTATTCTTTTTTAATGTTTTAATTTGATTATTTGAAAGAAACATTCCATTTTCTCTTTCAATTCTTAAATCATTTTGATCAAATTCCATATTAACTCCTATAAAAATTATATAATAAAATAAA
This sequence comes from bacterium, assembly GCA_029100545.1. Lineage (GTDB taxonomy): Bacteria > Bacillota_I > Bacilli_A > RF39 > UBA660 > UBA6448. Next base: position 53,401 of record JAQXPH010000010.1, read on the forward strand.
TTATTATTCTACAAAAAAATAAGGCAAAAGCCTTATTTAATATCTATTAATTTCTTAGAATCCTTATTATCTTCTTTAGGTACATTAATTATTAAAGTACCATCTTTAAATTCTGCAGAAATTTTGTCTTCTTCAACTTCACCTAAATAGAAACTTCTTTCACATTTTTCATAAAATTTTCTTTCACGGCGAAGATATTTTTTCTTATTATTTTCCTCTTTTTCTGAATGTTTTTCAGCTGTGATTTTTAAATTACCTTTATTGCATTCTATTTTAATGTCTTCTTTCTTAAATCCTGGAACATCAACTTCAATGCAATAGTTATTTTCATTTTCATAAATATCACATGCCATTTTATTATTTAATTCTTTACTTGGAGTAAAATCATCTAAGAAATCATCAAAAAATATTCTACTTGGTAACATAATTTTCACTTCCTTTCATATTTTCATTATATTACTATTATTAGCACTTGTCAATCTTATTTGCTAATTATTTATGAATTTTATATTTCTATTTGCTATTATATGTAAAATATGCTAGAATATACAACAAGTTAAGGGGGAAACATGAATAATTTTATTACTTTTGGTACTAAAAGTTTAAATCCTGAGCTATTTAAAAAAGTTTTACCATATCCAGATGGTTCTATAACTAAACCAATTGGGGGGCTTTGGTGTACAAGATATTTTAGTATAAATGCTAATGAATGGTTAATGTATTTAGAAAGTAAAAGAAGTTTATTTTATTCGAAATTTAATGGAGATGCATGTATTATTAATTTAAAAGAAAATGCAAATATATTATATATTAATACAATAGATGATTTTAATAATGCTTTAAAATTATATCGGTTAGATAACAATAAATTAGATTTTCAAAAGTTATCAAATGATTATGATGGATTATTTTTAAATTCTTCTATAATAAAAGACATTGGATATATTGATTGGTCAATTTCAAGCTTAGTATTATTTAATTTAGAGTGCATTAAAGAATATACACCAATTGAAGTTGAATATTTTATTGAAGAATATTCAATTGAATATGAAATCAAAAAAATTGAGGAAACAAGAATTATTGAAAAACCTAATGCTGATTTTACGAATTTATATAATTTAATTAAATATGAATTTGAATTTAATATTCATAAAGATATTTTTGAATATTTAGAAATGAATGAATATTATAATAAACTTTATAGTACTATTAAAAATATAATATTTAGTATAATTCAAAACGAAGAAATTATATTTAAAATACTTGAAAGTGAAAATTTAAAATTCGATAAAAAAAATAAACAAGATATAATAGATGCTTTAACTCATAAACTTTTTGAAGAAGAATTTGAAAAATTTAAACCTCAAAGATTATATTATAGTAGAAAATTAAATAAAGGAGATTAAAATGAAGTATTATTTAGCACTTGATCAAAAAAGATCAAAATTAAACGATAAAAGTGATAGATTTAAAATAATTGATTTAGAAAAAATTACTGGAATAAAAATTAATTCTATTGATGGAATTTTAAATTTTACTTCTACTTTTTCAAATCAAAATAAATTATTTGAATTTCTTGTTAAAAATAATTATTTAAATCTAGAAGATATCACTAAAAATTTTTGCATTTGTTATAAAAGTCCTAAAAAAAATGATATTCCAGGCAAATGGACTAAATGTGGAAAAAGTTTAAAAGGTCACAGCGATGTATTATTTGGAAGTGATAACAAATTATGTAATCCAAGTATACTACTAAATCATTTATTAGGTATGCAAATTAATAATTTAAATTTTAGTACTTATGATTCTTTAAATATAAATGATAAAATAAATGTAAATACATTAATATTAATTGCAAAAGAATTAATTAATAATGAATTTTATAAATATGATGATGTTTTAGAAAGTGCTTATGGCCTATTAAATTATGCTAACAATATAAAAAATAACAATTTTGTAGATAATAAATATTATTATAAATATGTTGCCCTTTTAGTAGAACATTTATCATTTAAATATGATAAATTTGATGTAGATAAAGTAAACCCCTTAAAAAACAAAGAAGGAGTAACATATATTAAACGAAGACATATATTTGAATTTGTATTGTTTTTAGTTCATATTGAAAATGAACTTATGAAAAAAGAATTATCTAAAGATAATATAAAGGAAAATAATAACGAATGTTTTAATCAAGAAAATATGCAATTAACATTTTTTTAAAATTTCACATTTTGTGAAGTTTTTTTTTATATTTTGTGTTATTATATAAATGATAGAAAGGGTATAAAAATGAATAATGAACAAAATAATATAAATAATAAAATAGTTAATAATGTTGAAACAGATAATTTAGACTTTACTCCCCCACTTGTACCAAATCAAAATATTCAAAAGTATACTCCAGAACCAGTTAAGAAAAAAAGTATTATTTCTATAATATTTTCAATATTAGGTTTTATTATAATTATTGGACTTCTTGTAATTGCATTTTATTATTTATTAATATTTAATAAAAATGGTGATGAAAACTTTAAAAATGCAGTAGATAGTATTTATAATTATATAAATGTTGCTTATGAAAAAGGAAAGCAATTTACTAACATTAACTATACAAATAATATTGTTTCAGTTACAGCAAATTTAAATATAGAAAAAGAAAGCACACAAGATAATAAATTATTAATAAATTTTGAATATGATTTAGATTATCCAAATGAAAAAATTGTATATGCTACTTCCACATATAATAACAATAATGAAATAAGTAATCTAATATATAACTATGAAAATGCTAATTCTTATATATTACTTAAAAAAGCATATAATAATCCTATTTTATATGAAGAAAATAATTTATTTAAAACTAAAAGTAATCAGTTAGTTACCTATGAAGATTATTATTATCTTATTTCAAAAATTAAAGAATACTTTTTAAATAGTGTTAATAAAGATGACTTTGATGTTGTATTAGATATTAGAAAAGAAAATAATAAATATATATTTCAAAAAAAAGTTACTTATTTAATTCAAAATACAGTATTTGATAATTTAATTGACAAAGTAATTGATAAAATTAAAAATGATGAAAAATATATGCAAATATTATATAATATTCTAAATAAATATTATAATTATCCAAATGGTTATAGTATGGATGATATAAATGAATTAATTAAAAAAACAAGAAATGATTTAATTAGAGAATATGATGGTAATGTTGGAATAAATGTCTATACTGATGTTTTGGGGAAAAATATAAAAAAAATAGAATTATCTCATGAAGGAAATAAATTATTTTATTATAATAATGGAAATATAGAAATTAATGTAAAAAACTATAAATTTATATATGAAAATAAAATATTAAATATTTATAAAGAAGATAATTTAATTCAAACAATTAATATTAATTCTTTTAATAATAATGAAATAAATATAGAATTTCAAAAAAATAACTATTTTAATAAATTAAATATAGTTATAAATAATAATATTAAGATAATTTATGAAACCAATAATTTAATTTTAAACTCTTTAATTGAAAAAAAAGATAATAATGTATATGATTATATAATAAATTATGAAGATGGTTTGGATAAATATAAATTATATGGACATATTAATATAAATGATAATGGAAAATTAACGTTATTTGATAAAACCAATGCTATTGCAAAAGAAAATTTATCTTACAATGATCAAATGACAATTAAACAGCATTATTCAAATATAACAAAACAAATTAAATCTTTTTTAAATATTCAAGATATAGTTAAGAATAATACCAATAATTAACAAATAAGTAATTCATCACTTATTTGTTTTTTTTCAAAATAAAAAGACTGTTATCAATATTTGATTAACAGTCTATATTTTAATAGAATTATTTTACTAGTTTTTTATAACCTAGTATCATTCCTACACCAGCTATAGATAACAAACCAATAATTAATGGTAAATTAATATCTGCAGTATCTGGTGGTAATTCAACTTTTTCTTTAAATGTTGCACTAATATTTACATTTGATTTAATTACAAATTTTCCATTAGTTACAGCAACTTCTTTTCCATCACTATCAATAACTTTTAATGTATCTAATTCATAACCATTATTAGGAGTTATAGTAATAGTTACTTCGCTACCACTAGGATAAGCATTTTTTGGTACTGAAATAGATCCGTTTTCAGAATCAGTTACAGTTATAAAGAATACTTCATTATTTCCTGAATAAATAGCACCATTATTAACTAAATTTCCTTTACCAGTTAAATTATATTCACCTACAAATTTTAGTGAACTGCCTTGAGATATAGTAAGAGTTGCTCCTTCATTTACTGTAATTTTTTTACCTTCAGGTACATATAAATCATTTTGTAATGTAGTATCTTTATTAATTACAATATCATCATAACCATTTTCAACAGCATCTTTTAAACTAGTATGATATACACTAGTAGTTCCATCTGTAGATTTAACTGGGAATAATATTTCATATGAAACTTTTATAAATTCAACTTTTGTTGGTTCTTCAACATTTGGATTCTTGTCAGCCCATACCATCCACCAATCAAGATTATTATACATAAAGAATCTATAATTTTCTCCATATTTTAAATCAGCATCATCACTAAGTCCTAATTTATTCATTAAATCTTGTTTAATGGTTGTTACTCCATCACCATTACTATCACTTTTTACCCAATTAGTTCCATTAAAATATAAAACACCTACACCATGAATCCAAACTGTTTCATTATTACTTAAATCATCTATAGTAATTTTTTCAAGAACGTCAGTTTTTATTTCATTAACAGTTTTAGTATCTGTATGATAGTAATAATAGTTTTGTTTATATACTGGAGTATTTCCAGTATTAGGTGAAATTCCTAAATAAAAAGTACTAAGTTTTCCACCAACTCCTGGTTTTTGATTTAAAATAGTATTAATTGATTCTTCGTTTATCACCAAAGATACTTTAAGATTATTTACATCATTTTCAGCATCATATGTTTTGGTAAAAGTAGTAAGTCCACCTAAACCATCATTTGCAGTAATACTGCTAGTTAAATCAGTTGCATTTACTTTACCAATAAAAACAAAAGAAATAGCAATTAAAACTAAAAGTTTCTTGTATGCATTTTTCATTTTTTCCCTCCTTTCTTAAATTATTTCATAGAACACATACTATCCTACAATTACATTATACAAAACTTTATTAGATTTTCAATATTTTAAATAAAATTATTAATATTTTACATATAAAAAAGCTGATATTTATTCAGCTTTCAGTTTTAAAAGTTTTTCTTTTTCTTCAGTAAGTTTATTTTTTTCTTCATCAACTATATTTTTAGGTGCTTTACTTACAAAGTTTTGATTATTTAAAAGATTTTCTCTTTTTTTAATTGATTGTTCTAATTCATATATTTCTTTATTTATTAGTTCTTTATTAATTACATTTTCATGATTAAATAATAAAATAGCATAATTTGATTCATATTTAATTGGATTATTAACACTTTTAACAATATTTTTTAGTCTTAATAAGTTAGTATAAAGTTTTTCATCATAAACTTTATTTATTACTACTTCATCATTATTTGTAATACCATTTTCTGCTTTAAAATTTCTTAAACTAACAATGTCTTCGAAAATATTTTGAACATTTTTTTCATCAAAAACTTCTTTTTTATCATATGTTGGATATGTACTAAACATTATTGATTTATGATTTTTTAATTTTATATTTTGATATATTTCTTCCGTTACAAATGGTATAAAAGGATGAAGCATTTTTAAAATACCTTTTAATATTCTAATTAATACACTTTTAGTAGTATTATTCATAAATATTTTAGATACTTCAATATACCAAGAACAATAATCATCCCATATAAATGTATATAAAATACTATAAGCATTATGAAATTCATATTTATCCATATATTTTGTAACGCTTTTTACCACTTTATTATATTTTGTTAAAATCCATTTATCATATTCATTATAATCTTTATAATCTAGATTTGATAAATCAGAAGTATTTGTTAAAACATATCTTGATGCATTCCAAATTTTATTAATAAAATTCCAAGAAGAAGCAACTTTTTCTTCATCATATCTTAAATCCATGCCGGGAGCACTATTTGTAGTTAAAAATAAACGTAAAGAATCACATCCATATTTTTCAATTACATCAATAGGATTTACTCCGTTTCCTAAACTTTTACTCATTTTACGACCTTGATTATCTCTTATTAGGCCATGAATTAAACAATCTTTAAATGGTCTTTGTCCAGTAAATTCAAGTGATTGAAAAGTCATTCTATTAACCCAAAAAGGTATTATATCATAACCAGTTACTAAAACATCATTTGGAAAATATCTTTTAAAGTCTTCAGTTTTTTCTGGCCAACCTAATGTTGAAAATGGCCATAATGCAGATGAAAACCAAGTATCAAGTACATCTTCATCTTGAACCCAACCTTCACCTATAGGGGCATTTTCACCAACATAAATCTCATTATCTTTATACCACGCTGGTATTCTATGTCCCCACCATAGTTGCCTAGATATACACCAATCATAAGTAATTTCCATCCAATGATTCATTACTTTTTCATATCTTTTAGGTACAAAATTTACTTTAGTATCTTTATTTTTTTGATTGTCTAATACATGATCCGCTAAAGGGCGCATTTTAACAAACCATTGTCTAGATAAATATGGTTCTATCATTACTCCAGTTCTTTCAGAATGTCCAACACTATGAGTTATTTTTTCAACATTAATTATTAATCCTTTTTCTTCAAGATCTTTAACTAATTTTTCCCTAGCAACTTCTCTTGACAAACCCTTATAACCTAATGCATTTTCATTCATCGTGGCATCAGGATTAATACAAACAATTTGTTCTAAATTATGTCTAAGGCCGACTTCATAATCGTTTGGATCATGAGCTGGCGTAATTTTAACGCATCCTGTACCAAATGTTGGATCTGCATGTTCATCAGCAATAATTGGAATAAGTCTTCCTACAATAGGTAAAATTACATTTTTACCTATTAAGTTCTTATATCTTTCATCATCTGGATTTACGGCAACTGCAGTATCTCCAAAAAGAGTTTCAGGTCTAGTAGTAGCAACATCTAAATAATCATTAGTTCCTTCAATAAAATATTTAATATGATAAAAAGCTCCTTCTACCTCTTTATAAATAACCTCTTCATTAGATAATGCTGTTTGGGCTTTAGGATCCCAATTAATAATTCTATATCCACGATATATTAAACCCTTATTATATAAATCAACAAATACTTTTCTAACTGCTTTACTTAAGCCTTCATCTAAAGTAAAACGTTCTTTACTATAGTCTAAAGACAAACCTAATTTTGCCCATTGTTTATGTATATTATTTGCATATTCTTCTTTCCAAGCCCATGCATATTTAAGCCACTCTTCTCTATCAAGATTACGAGGGTTAATTCCCATATTAACAAGTTTTTCATCAACTTTAGCTTGAGTTGCTATACCAGCATGATCCATTCCAGGAACCCATAATGTATCATAACCACATAACTTTTTATAACGAATAATAATATCTTGTATAGTTGTATCCCATGCATGACCTATATGTAAATTTCCTGTTACATTTGGTGGTGGAATTACAATACAAAAAGGTTTTTTATCTTTATCATTAGTACTTAAAAAAGTATCATTACTAAGCCAAAAATTATATTTTTCATTTTCAACTTTTTTAAAATCATATTTACTATCCATATTTCCTCCATTAAAAAAAGTGGCAACCAAAGGGTGCATTTAGCACGGTACCACCTTTATATTTAACTTATTATCCTTAATGCGGATTAAACAATTTATCCTATTTACTTAGATAAATAACTTGCAAGCTACTTCATTTAATCATTGTTTAAGAAAAGCTTTCAGCCAATGACTTTTCCTCTCTGATAAATTAATTAAACTACTCCTCTTGGTCTTCGTTTTTACGATTATAGTATAACAAACAAAATTGTTTTTTTCAATCTATTTTAATTCATAATCACCCGAGTTTGACAGTTTTTAATTAGAAATCTTCGCTAAGCATTAAAAAACTTAGTTTTTTTATTGTTTTAATGTTGCGTAGGTCTTCGTATGGTGGTATAATTATATTGAGGATGATATTATGAGACTAAACATAAGAAGA